>JACWAG010000504.1 GCA_014874425.1 Syntrophaceae bacterium
CGGTAGTGACGATTAATTTCCTATTATTTACAATCTGTGTTTAACGATTTTTTGCGCGACGATTCTTTGCCAAGTTAACTGAATTTTAATTTAGCTCCAAACCCTAAAGACGATTCGAGGCCCGTTTTACTGACAAAAACATGGGCCTCTACTCGTAATGATTTCAATAGGTTAGTGGAGCGGGAAACGGGATTTGAACCCGCGACTTCAACCTTGGCAAGGTTGCACTCTACCACTGAGTTATTCCCGCATGAACTCTTAGTATACAAATACCCGTTTCGTTATGTCAATAGGAAATTCGGTCACGATTCTGTTTACTGTATGAGTTCAAGATCATCGCCTGTTCTTACAGCGCCGCCCTCAATAACTTTTGTGAAAACACCCTGTTCAGGCATTATACATTCGCCAATCTTGTTGTAGATAGCGCATCGGGTATGACATTCCTTGCCAATCTGGGTAACTTCCACGATAGCGGTTTCCCCGATTCTCAAACGAGCGCCTACAAAGATGGAACCCAGATCAAAACCTTCCGTGCAAATGTTTTCGGCGAAGCTACCTGGCCGTACGTCAAGACCTTTGTTTTTCACGGTTTCAATCTGCTCAATTGCGAGCAATGAAACCTGTCGATGCCAGTCGCCGCCGTGAGCGTCACCTTTAAGACCAAACCCGACTTCCAGGACACCTTCACTCACATCGGTTTTGGGTGTTCCCTTCTTTTCGCTAGAACAAACGGCGATCACCCGTCCGTGGGTCTTGGACAAGCCTGATGTTGAACTAGATTTCCCTGTCACTAATCTTCTTCCTCTGCAGTTTTACCGGAAGCTTCTATGATTTTTTCAGCGATGTTGGCCGGCACCTCTTCATAATGGGAGAACTCCATGGAGAAGATACCGCGCCCAGACGTCATTGAAGTAAGATCCGAAGCGTATTTCAAGACTTCGGACATGGGAACCAGGGCTTTAACCGCCTGATTGCCGCCCTTGGCGTCCATGCCGCTTATCCTGCCTCGTCGAGAATTCAAATCACCCATGACGTCGCCCATACAATCTTCGGGGACAATTATTTCCATGTTCATGATCGGTTCCAAAAGAACCGGATTGGCCTGAAGCACTCCCTTCTTGAATCCTTTAGACGCAGCAATTTTAAAGGCCTGTTCTGATGAATCGACATCGTGATATTTTCCGTCGAATACCTTTACACGAACATCTATGACCGGATGTCCGGCTAAAGCGCCAGCGGCCATTGCTTCAACAACGCCTTTCTCGACTGCCGGTATGTACTGCCTGGGAATGGCGCCACCCACAATCTTGTCAACGAATTCAAAACCCTTGCCCCTTTCCATGGGCTCCAGTTCCAACCAGGCTACAGCGAATTGGCCCCTCCCTCCGGTCTGCTTCTTGAGTTTGCCTTCCACTTTCGCTTTGCCCTTGATCGTCTCTTTATATGGAACTTTGGGCGTCTTGAGATTTACATCAACTCCAAATTTCCTTTTCAATTTTTCTACCACCACTTCGATGTGGAGCTGCCCCATTCCAGAAATAAGGAATTCGTTGGTCCTGGCGTCCCTGTTCATGGTTAAAGTTGGATCTTCCTCGCCGAGGCGCGCCAAACTCTGGGTGATCTTTTCTTCGTCTCCCTTGGCTTTTGGTTCAATGGCAAATGATATTACCGCTTGCGGAATCGCTGGTTTCGGAAGAATTATCCGAGCTTTTTCGTCGCACAACGTGTCTCCGGTCAATGTTTCCTTGAGTTTGGCCACCGCGACTATGTCTCCCGCTTGAGCGCCCTCAATCGATTTCTGGGATTTACCACGCATTAAAAATAGCTGGCCAAATCTCTCCTTGGATTGTCCGGTAGAGTTATAAAAGTTTGAATCAGGGACAAGCTTTCCAGAGAAAATCCTAAACACGCTAAGCCTTCCGGCGTAGGGGTCTGCAAGGGTTTTAAAAACTCGAGCGCAAAAGGGCTCATCCGCGGAAGGTTTTCTTGAAACTTCCTGGCCCGAGTCTGTCGATCCAACAACGGGTTTCATATCCGCAGGCGAAGGACAGGCTTCAGCGATTAGGTCCAGAATAGGTTGGATACCTTTGTTGGTGAGGCCCGAAGAGAACAACACTGGCATAAAAACACGGTTCAGGATACCCCCGCGCAAGGCGTTAAACAACTCATCCGCGCCGAGTTCCTCGCCCTCGAGATATCGTTCCATCAATCCATCGTCGACTTCAGCCAGGTCTTCTATTAATACATCCCTGCGGGTCGTGGCTTCTTCCTTAAGATCATCAGGTATTTCAACTCTGGTGAAGTTCTTGCCATCGCCTTCGAACATGAGGGCTTTCATGGACAGGAGGTCCACTACACCCTTGAAGTTGGCTTCTTCACCAATGGGTATCTGTAGTGTGACGAGCTTCACTTTCAACGCCCGCTTTACATCAGCGACTACTTTGTCAAAATTTGCCCGTTCCCGGTCCATTTTCGTCACTAACAAAACCCTAGGCAGTTCAGCTTCTTCTATTGCCGACCAGACTTTTTCTGTTAGCGGTTTAACTGAGTCTACAGCGTCTACTACCAGCAATGCCACATCAACGGCTGTAAGCGCAAACGCCATTTCAGCCCCGAAATTGGGGTCACCAGGCGTGTCGATTATGTTAATTTTCTTTTTCTTCCATTCCACCGAAAAGAGAGCCGAACCAATTGAAATACCACGCTTGACTTCTTCAGGCTCAAAGTCAAAATTGGAAGAACCGTCAGTGACTTTTCCCAGACGATCCACCGCCCCTGAATCAAGAAGCATGGCTTCACATAAGGTCGTCTTTCCCGAACCAGCGTGGGAGACGACTGCCGCATTTCGAATGTCTTCAGTTTTGAATTGCTTCATAGGCGCCCCTTCGGAAGCGAGCTACCGGTTGATTATTTCGGCGCTCGAACTTAAATGTAAAACTTGAATAAACCACAACCGAGGCTTGTTCGTCAAGGATTGGATAGAAGGAGCTGAAATTTCTCTAGCGTTATACTTAGCCTCTTTTCAACTAAAGCGACAACATGATCCTCTATCTTCAAGTTAACCCTATTCAGTTCCACTTCATCAATCTCTTGATCTCTTCAAAGACTCTTTCTGCTGAAATCCCATTCATACAGCGTTTATCGTTACATACCGATTTCCTACATCCAAGGCAGGACAAGCCTTCAACCCGAATTATTGAGTGTCCACGGCCGTAAGGGCCGACTTTAGCGGGGTCGGTCGGTCCAAAAAGCGCAACAACCGGCTTTCCTAAAAGCGCGGCAATATGCATTGGCCCTGAATCTACACCCACGTAAACATCTGAAGCTCCTATAAGCGCAGCAGCGCCTATGGGACTAAGTCGTCCAGAGCCAATAATAGGCTTCTGACACATTAATGAAACAATTCTATTCACATAGTGTAACTCGGCGGAGGCTCCTCCAAGAATTACAATGGAGTTCAATTCCAAAACCAGTTTGTCCGCAAGTTCAGCCCAAGCGCGCTCATTCCAGAACTTAGTGGCCCACCTTGTCGCTGGGTTTGCGTAAACGAGTCGATTTTTGTGAGATGCGCCACTTTGTTCCAGAAATGATGAAGCCTCAACCCCAGCGTCTCGTCCCAAGAATAATTGAAAATCTATCGCCTCAACATTTATCTGAAGATACTTTGCGAAGCTCAAATTCTTATCAACAGCGTGAAGAGTGTTCGGCGCGCAATGTATAACTTTCGACTGAAAAAATGTGTTCAATTCCTTCGCTTCGGCAAATCCTAATCGGACACCTCCCGGATTCATAATGCCGATTAGACCGCTCCGAAACGAAGCGTGCAAATCCAGGACAAGGTCATATGGATTATCTGCGAATTTTGATCTAAGCCACTTGAGACAGGTAACTGTCTTAGACAAGGCGCTGACGTAAGTTCTTACAGTCGCCGAGGGTTCCGATGTTGAAGGAATATCTATGGGGAATATTCGGTCTATATTTGGGTCAGCTTCGAGCAGGCTCACGAGGTTTTTCTGTACCACCCAACCAACGTGACATGAGGGATAATGACGTTTCAGCGCGTGTACCAGCGGGAGCGAATGAATAATATCTCCCATCGAACTTGGCTTAATTATGAGGACTCTTTTATTGTCCAGATCCATGCATGACCAGCTTTTCGAGAAGTCTTTTTAAAAACATGTCCGCTTTGTCAACTTTCAAGCTCATGCTCAGGAAAAATACGTCATGTCTTTGTTGGAACTCCGGCGCCAGTTTTACCCAATCCTTCTCGGTGAATACAACCGAAGCGCCTGCAGCTTTCTCAAGTATGTAGATCAGATCAGCCGAACTATAATTATGGTGGTCC
>JACWAG010000505.1 GCA_014874425.1 Syntrophaceae bacterium
GAAACATACTGGGTAGCCATGTGCTCTATTCCGGCACTGATTTTGAAGGGGCGTCCGACATTGCGTGGAGAGAGACACTTTCATCGGCGGGAGTTTCCTCAACCGATTCGATTTGTGTGTTTTCTACTGGCTATGGCCGACACAGTGTTAGCTTTGCGACTAATAGCCTCACTGAGATATCTTGTCACGCTCGCGGCTGTCTCCGTTATTTTCCAGGCCCGATGACCATTGTGGATATTGGTGGTCAGGATAATAAAATCATAAAACTCAACAAGAAAGGACTTAGAGTCAGTTTCAAGATGAACCGGAAATGCGCTGCAGGGACAGGCGCTTTTTTGGAAGAAATGGCCCTAAGATTGCGCCTACCTTTGGAAAAACTTGACGACCTTGCAAAACAAGCTGATGGGGAAGTCACACTTGGGAGTTATTGCACTGTATTTTCTGGTACTGAGGTCCTTGAAAAAATCAAGTCTGGAGCCGCTCTGGATCACATTGTCCGCGGTTTGTTTCATTCCGTTGTGAAGCGTATCCTGGAAATGGATACTTTCACAGACACCGTTGTAATGACCGGCGGGGTTATTGAACACAACCCATTTCTCATTGATTTGTTGAAGACGCACATACCAAATGACATCGTCACGCCACCCCACCCCCAGATCATGGGAGCTTTAGGAGCCGCGTTATACGCTCTTCAGGAAGACTTCCACAATACGGATTAGGCTTTTACCATAGAATTTCTCAAACAAAGATCCTAACTACATTTAGTCAATGAGGTAATAAGCCAGTTCAGCGGGAAGACCGGACGCACATATCTTTTTCGCAGTAATGGATGCGTCATAATTCGTCAGACGGCGCCACGTAATAGAGCGAGTATCGCTGTCATATATAACGTAGCAAGGCAAGTGGCTATGATCTCTTGGCTGGCCTATACTCCCCGGATTGATAATTAGATTTGATTTACCATCCTCTTGATAACTCGTTCCGTCTGAAAAAAGGACCGTCGGTAAAACCAGATCGCCATTTATATCCAGCAACATCGGTCGATGCGTGTGTCCCACGCAGGTTATTCTCTGTGTCGACGAATTGAAGCATGACTGAACAGTTAGACGATCTCCAGGCCTGACATAGTCCCATTGCTGCGGAGAATTAGCTGAAGCGTGAAAAAAGCAGATCGAACCATATTCAGCTCCAATGGGCAAACAACTTATGTAGTCAAAGTTTGCGTCTACCAGCCGAAGTCTTGTCCATTCTATGGCTTTGAACGCCACTGGGTTCATGCTGCGCTGGGCCATGGCCATATTCAATAAGGCCCATTCATGGTTCCCCATCAAAACAACAACATTGTTAATAGACCTTATTAGTTCCAAGCACTCGTTCGGATTAGGACCATATCCAACAGAGTCTCCAAGACAAAACAAACGATCTATGCTATCGTTTCTCAACGCTTCCAGAAAGATCTCCAGCGCTTCAAGATTTCCGTGCACATCGCTGAAAATGGCCAGTCGCATTGTAGTTAGAACGTTACTCTGTCTTGTTTATCAGATCTATTGTACTTGGGATCCGGGGTTCAAAAACGTCAACCAGCGCATAATCCAATCCGGCTCCACACAACATTGCCAGACTAGTCAGGTCAATATCCAGGGACTGATATCTTTTTGAACCGCTTCGCAAGTTGGAAAGCCCAACCATCGTTTTTACGGGTTGGTCAAACACCGCCCCGGTTGATAAAAGCCGAACAGTATTCACCGCTTCCCCAATTCGACGCCAGGAATCATGCCAGCTCAGATTCGGCAAGACCGGGTCAAAGATCAATTTCTCCAAAGGAAGACCAAAGGCGGCGCAGTGATCATTAATCTCAAGAGCAAGGGAAATTTTCTCCTCAACACTGGGCGGACTGAATGAAGACTCGTCCATCAATAGAATCACCAGTTCGCATTCGTGCTCTATAGCAAGAGGCAAGATACCGTCGAGTTTGGCCTTTTCCAATGAAATGGAATTTATGATTGGTTTTCCCTTACAAACCGACAGACCTATCTCGATCAGTCTAGGATTCGGGCTATCAAGAATCAGTTGGGCTGAAGTATATTCCTGAACTGTCTCAACCAGAAAACGCATGCGATATTCAGAGCGCTTTGGAAGATATCCAGGGTTAATGTCGATCATTTTGGCCCCTGATTTTTGGATACGAGCCACCAGGTCAACAATCGGCCGAGGATCGAGTTTCTTCATGGCGTCGCTGACTACCGGATTTAAACCATGCAGATTGTCCGCCGCAAAAATCATGACAATTTTATACCCCGGTGTTCCGTTTGTCTCGACATAAAATGTTTCAACCCCAAGATCTGCCAAACAGGATCTCAAACTGGACCCTGATTATCTTTGAAACTTTCCAAGACTCTGGAATAATGCCGTTCAACTCTACGAGAAGCCAATTCCAGTTGTTCCGCTCTCGATTGTCTCGCTCTTGTATCTTCAATATGGTCCAAGTTCGCTATAGCAATATGTAATGCAGCCTTTGCACAAGCTCGCGTTAGCTCCAAAGCCACTAAGAGATCCGGAATCAGCCAATGACGACAGTAACGACCGATGTCGGAAATTAATTGCAGCAAATCAATAGCGCCTAAGATTATGCGATGAGGAGACTCGATAGCCTCTGTAACCATTTCGTAATTCTCAGGCCAGCGCAGGCCGTCCTTGATGGAGGCGGCGAGACTCTCGTAAGCGAGAACATCGTTTTCTACGAGAGACTTTAAAGAGTCTGACCTTAGTCGAACCTGTCGCAACAGATTATCAAGGTTCTTATGGTCATTCCTCCTCTTCTTAGCTCTGAGGATCTCAAGGACACAGATTTTCTCTACCAAGGCCAACGAGACCATTTCTACGTAAGCAGCCGTAGAACCTCCCCCTGGGTCCGGTTTTGGTTCTCTTAACTCACTCAAAAACGTGGTTTCATCAAACCGCATAGTTGCGACTAGCCTATCGGCGTAAAACGCCGTTGTTATTTAAGACTCTCATAGTGTCTAATCGCTTCAAACTTTTCGACAGTCTTCAGGGCCTGCTTGTATATGGGGGTATCCACCATTCGACCATCAAGACTCGTGGACGCCCTACCCCTCTGGACAGCTTCCTCAAAAGTTTCAATTATCTTTCGGGCTGTGGCTACAAATTCTTCGGTCGGAGAAAATACCCTGTTCAAGATCGCGACTTGATCTGGATGAACGCATATTGATCCTTCCGACCCCAAGTCCCGCGCTCTTACCGCAGAGTTTTCAAAGGCCTCCAGGTCACGGAATTCTGCTACGCTTCCGAGCACACCAATTGGTATAATTCCGTAAGCTTTCGCAATGATCACTATTTGTGTCATTGGAACGAAGAGGGCCGACGCGTCTTCAGTGAGTTCAATTCCGAGAGCCGCGAGGTAGTCGTCAACTCCAATACTCATGGACTCTATTCTCTCAGTTGACGCTGCTATCTTTTCAAGGCGTAACAGCCCTAAAGGGCTCTCCACATGTATCGAGAATTTGACCTTGCTCGGCGCCAATCCCTTAAACGCTTCAATTTCACGTGTTAGATTGTCGAGCTTGACAAGCTGCTCAGCGGACTCAACTTTGGGGATGAATAGAGCGTCTAGCCTTTTGCAGACAGCGCTTTCTACGTCGGCTTCGATCAAATCCGGATCATTATTTATTCTAACCATTAGTTGCGCCGAACCTCGGCCCGCAACAGAAATAGCATCAGCGAGGTCATTCCGCGCCTGTTTCTTCCGATCGACGGGCACCGAATCTTCCATGTCAAGTACGATTGCGTCGGCCCCACGAAGGCACGCTTTTTCGACAAACCGTGGCACATTTACAGGCACGAC
>JACWAG010000506.1 GCA_014874425.1 Syntrophaceae bacterium
CCAGTAGGAGCCACAACGTTCTCCGCCATACCCTTCTTAGCCAGGAACACGGCGTCATCAGTGAGAAAAACCTTGACTTCATGTCCTTCCTGCTTGGCCACGTGTGCTAATTGCAAACATCTGGTGGCCCTGGTAGGATCTTCTAAGCCTCGTGTGAGAACAAACAAGAAATCTGCCATTAGTCGTACCTCCTCGAAAGATTATAATTTGGAACACAAATCCTACGGGAACAAAACTTGACTCATCATAACGGCCTAATTTTTGTAGAATTGTCATAAAATCGGGGTCAAAACATCATAAACGTTGCAAAACTAAAATTACTTTATCGATTCTTTAAGGCTCTTTGCGGCGCTAAACTTAGGCGCTTTGGTCTCCGGGATGTTGAGTTTTGCCATGGTGCGTGGGTTTAAGCCAGATCGCGCCTTTCTAAGGACAACAGAGAATTTACCGAAGCCAGGAACAGCAATCTCATCGCCATTTACCAGAGCTTCCCCAATGGTTGAAAAAACCATCTCGATAGTCTCCGTAGCCAGCTTCTTTGTTATCTTGCCTTTCTCAGCAAGTTTGTCCACAAGTTCGGCCTTTGTCATGTTTGCGCCTCCCTTGAAATAGTGATTGTGTCACGTCAACATTATGAGTTTCGGTTCATATAAGATACGAGCGCACAAGGTGTCAAGAGGAATGATAGGATGCCGAAAGGCGCTGAACCTCTAATCTGTCTGCGATTAATGTTCCAACCAGAGATCGGAAGAATTGTGTAGGTGAAGAAAGGAAGTTCATAAAGGTTCTTGACCAAGAGACAAGATATTAAAGAGGATGATAAATTATGGCTTTAGCTCAGAATCTATAATACTAGCGAAGGATTATAGTAACCGGAACATATGGTTTTTATCCGTAGGTGATCGCTGTCACGTTAATTCTCTAGCTATTCTAGGACTCAATGGCTCATTGGTTGTCTATATTTGGATAATTTGGACCAATACAGAATACTAACATTCGCTCATCGAAGAAGTTCAACTTCCCTCAACAAAGACACTTTTTTTGTCTAGACACTAATGTCCGTTTCATACTACTGTTCCATGCGGAAACAAAGAGGTTGAGATCGGCCGGAAATTCCAGGTGGCCATTAACTGCGTTTATTCGAACTGGTCATCGGAGTGATCTAGAACCTGTATTAGGGGAGTTATTAACAAAAACACAGCACACCTTGATCCCAGGGCGTATGTCATTCTTGGCTGATAAGGAAACTATCTCATTCTCGTTCAGATCATAGAGATACAAGATCTTCCAGGGAGTGAACATCAATGGACTTCACAAAAGTGACAGAGGGTGATCTCCTCTGGGAACCTTCGGATGAATTTAAAGGCAAAGCCAATATCACCCAGTTCCTTCAGTTTCTTCTGACAAATAAAAAACTGAGTTTTGACTCATACGACGACCTTTGGAAATGGTCTGTAACAAATCTGGAAGATTTTTGGGTATCTATCTGGGAATTTAACAGGATTCAGACTTCGCAACCATATCGTCAGGTGCTCTCCGAGAGGAAAATGCCTGGCGCTAAATGGTTTGTGGGCGCTAAATTGAATTACGCTGAGCATGTGTTCCGTTGGGCCAAGCTAGAAACCCCTGCATTGAAATTTCAATCTGAAATCCGGCCACTAACGGAAATATCTTGGAGCGAGCTTTCCCAGAAAGTAGCCTCAGTGGCGACCGCTCTACGTAATATGGGTGTGAAATGTGGAGACAGGGTTGTAGCCTACCTGCCCAACATACCTGAGACAATCATTGCCTTTCTTGCGTGCGCCAGTATTGGAGCAGTGTGGTCTAGCTGTTCACCTGACTTTGGATTCCGAAGTGTTACAGACCGGTTTCGTCAGATAGAACCAAAAATACTTTTTGCTGTTGATGGCTATCAGTATGGAGGCAAAAAGTTCGACTGCCAACGCACAGTCGCCATTTTGCAAGAGTCACTGCCGACACTGGAACACACTATACTAGTCTCATATCTTTACCCATCAAATGCTTCTTATGAAGTTAAAAATGTGCTCATGTGGGATGATGTCGCTAAAGAGACTGGCCCTCTCACTTACGAACAGGTTGATTTTAACCACCCCATGTGGGTTGTTTACTCATCGGGAACTACAGGGCTACCGAAACCCCTCGTCCACAGCCAAGGAGGAATCCTAATCGAGTTCCTCAAATTCACTGGATTACACGTAGATGTGAGGCCGAGAGATTCTTTTTTTTGGTTTAGCACCACAGGATGGGTAATGTGGAACATTATGCAGGGCGGGCTTTCACTGGGATCAACCTCTGTCCTCTATGATGGTAGTCCCGGTTACCCTGATATGAATGTGCTGTGGGATCTTGCGGAAAAAGCACGAGTTACAGCGTTCGGAGCGAGTGCAGCTTTTATTATGGGCTGCATGAGTCAAAAGTTGACGCCTGGAAAAACCAGAGATCTCTCTGGGCTACGAGTAGTCGGCTCTACAGGTTCACCGTTGTCACCCGCCGGTTTCAAGTGGGTATATGACTCCGTTAAGGATGATCTGCTGCTCGGCTCAGTCAGCGGAGGAACTGACCCTTGCACTGGATTCCTGGGATCGTGCCCGCTACTTCCTGTCAGAGCTGGGG
>JACWAG010000507.1 GCA_014874425.1 Syntrophaceae bacterium
ATATCCAACATCATCGCTGAGTAACTTTGATCTTACTGAAGGCGCTTTTATCAATGTTCGTCTAAGTTTGACGTTATGAATTTTTTCTGTCAGTGGATCTTCAATTTTAAACCTGACTTCGGAACCGGACGGACCACGAACCATTTTTAAAGCCTCAAACAAAGTTAACCCGTGAAGCGACACTCCGTCAATCTCGAGCAATTTGTCTCCTGCGCGGATACCTGCCCGGTAGGCTGGGGACCCATCAAATGGAGATATCACCACATATTCTCCAAATCGAAAACCTACCACCATTCCTACACCAGCAAATTTTCCAGACGAAGCGATCTTCAGTTCATTTATCATTGCGGAATCGAGAGTTGAAGAATACGGGTCTATATCCCGAAGCAACATGTCCATAGCCTTTATTGAAAGTTTATCCGGATCATAACCGCACCGGGTTGATACGATCATGATGGAATCAGAAAAACAGCGACGCGGATCATATGGACAGTTTTGAATTGAAACCAGATTGTCCTGACAATAGGGCGGGGTGATAAAAACCAGCTTCTGAACAGCGTTTTTCAATAGGGTATCTTCTGAAAGTTCTTTAACAAAATGCTTCTCCACAATATTTAAAGCATGAAAAAAATCGTCCAGGTACCCATCGCTATAAGAATCGTTCTCATCGCCAACTCCAGCGCTTTGATGTAGCCCCCAGTCGACGCCATTATCGTCGACTGCAAAAGACACGGTGGACATATATCCAAAAAGGATTAACGGAAGAGAAATTCCTATTAAGGCGAATTTCTCAAAACGGTTTTTGTATGTGAAATAATTGGAGCGACCTGTCAATTGAACGCCTCTAACCTTCCATCGCCTCATTAATAAGTCCAGACAGCTAAACGACAGACCCAGAACACAATATTTCCCGCAACATAGAAAT
Organism: Syntrophaceae bacterium; assembly: GCA_014874425.1. Lineage (GTDB taxonomy): Bacteria > Desulfobacterota > Desulfomonilia > Desulfomonilales > Desulfomonilaceae > CAJBEZ01. Next base: position 926 of record JACWAG010000507.1, read on the forward strand.
CTCCAAAATACTCTTTGTGGATTGGTCTATACCATATCCGGCGCAACGTCTGAACCCAGGGACCCAGACTATGCTATCTCCCTTGAAAACCATAGGGAGTTTGTAGCGATTCATCCGAGGAGTTTTTGAATCGATAAAAAGTTTCTTGATTTTAACGGGATTATTCCCCCCCCAAGGTGTGATTCTATCGCCTGGCTCAAAAGGACGTAACTCAAATGGAAATGTTATTGAATTTGCGTCAAAATACACTTTATCCACTTGAAATCCTCGTTCAGCGTCAGGCATAGGGCCTTCTACTATCCTAAAATCAAGCCACATTTCGGTTCCTGGTATTTGAATCTTTCCAGGTCCCACTACGGTGAGACAATATCTGAAGCCGGCTTGTTCTTCAAATCTGGAAATCCTTGCAGCCCCGTAATCTTTTAGAAAAAACAAGCCAAATGGCAGTTTCAGACTAACATAGGGTTTAGGTCGTTTCAATTCGGTCAGTATGAGATCAATATGAAATCTGGTCCACCTTGTGTGTGGACCAGATAGATCAAACAGGACAGTCCGCACTATTCTTGACGAGATGGTCAGTGGGAGTGAATTAATTTTTGGAATGTCTATTTCAAACCAATCCTGTCTTTTGTCGATAACCGTTGGGTAAAATTCACGGGCCATATCAGCAAGATATCGCTCATCTTCCTGAATCAACCTTGCGGTTCGTAAGAGAGGACTCCGGAAATTCGGAAACCTCTCAAGCACAGTGGGGATAACACGATTGCGAACAAAGTTTCTGTCTGTTTCGGAATTGAAATTTGTTTGGTCAACTACGTAATGTTTTCCTTCTCTAGTGAGAAATTCTAGAATTTGGGCTTTGTATAGTCTCAAAAGAGGACGAATTATGTTCCCCCGTTTCAAAGGAATGGCGGAAAGACCCGTCAAAGAAGAACCCTGAAACAGTCTAAATAACAATGTTTCTATAACGTCGTCGGCATTGTGCGCTGTCGCTATTTTCTTCGCCCCAAATTTGGCTCGTGTATCTTCCAAGAAATCGTATCTAACGATTCTACCTGCGTGTTCGATACTAATTTTTCTTTGCGCGGCAATTTTGATCAAATCAACACGTTTTCCGGAGAACGCAATCCCAAGAGATTCAGCCAGGGCTTTTACAAACTCAAAATCCAGTCCGGATTCGTTTCTGAGGCAATGGTCCAAATGAGCTATAATCAGCCTACAAGAAAACTCTTCTTTGAGTTGGAACATAATATGAGTTAGAGCGACAGAATCTGGTCCGCCTGAAACCGCCAGAATGACCCCATCGCCCGGTTGAATCATATTTTCGGAAATCAGGGTTTGTCTGACTATATTCAAATGATTGGATTTACTAAGGATGGCACGCATTACTACAATTGAAAAAACTCAAAAGATATCGAAATAATGTGAGTTTTGGAAGAAATCACGTGATGAAAAACCCTCGAGGACCTAGCCAGATGACCCCGAGGATTTCTTCAAGTAATGTTTTTTTGAAGTGAGTTTTAACGGTGGACGAACTCGGCTTTTGATTTGGCGCCTTTCTCAATGAAATTCTTCAAGCCGATTCGATTGTCCTCAGTGGTCCAGCACTGTCCGAATAGCCGGGCCTCATTCTTAAGACCATCTTCAAGAGTCATCTTTCCACCTTCCAGAATCGCACGGACCGCCAATGCGTCAATGGCCCTGGATAGGTGGCCAATATCAACATCAGGAAGTTCGTCTGGAGAATTAGGAACCGGACCCATTTCCATAGGTTTTGGCGTGAGTCTTCCATGGGCTATGTCCTGTGCTAAAGCTATTGCCCTCTCTAAAACATCACCTTCAACTTCTTCATTGATCAAACCGAATTGTAAAGCCTGGGTGCTAGAGATTGGCTTAGCGGTCCTAATCATCTCGGACGCGCGGGCAAATCCAACAAGCCTAGGCAGCCTCTGTGTTCCACCCATGCCAGGGATTAGACCAAGGTTTACTTCCGGCTGACCGGCGAAGAATTTCATGCCCTTTGGGGCTACGCGAGCGGTGCAACACATTGCCAGTTCACACCCACCACCCAATGCAAAACCATTAAGAGCGGCAACTACAGGTTTGCCCAGTTTTTCCAGTTCTGCGGAAGCGATTTGCCCGATGCGAGCAAAATGCTCCCCTTGGGTCGGGTCGGTCAAGCCAGCCATTTCTTTGATGTCCGCTCCGGCCACGAAAGCCTTGTTCCCGAAACCCGTAATTACGGCGGCCTTAATTCCGGAGTCATTTCTGATAACATCGCAATAAGTGTTAAGCTCTTTAAAAACCTTGCTGTTTAAGGCGTTAAGAGCTTTTGGCCGTCTAATGGAAATGATTCCAACATCACCCTGTTTTTCAAAAAGGACATCCAGAATTTCCCATGGATTTCCGGAAGCAGCCTGTTCCTTCAACTTCTTTGAAACCGGCATTGGGGGATATTTATTCGCAAAGTTTTCAACTAACTCAAACGCCTTTTTAACACCAACAGAATTCATAAAGCTAAACGGAGGCTTCATGTCGAGGGCAACACTAATCAGAAGATCGAAATCACTTGTTGTGATAATCTCCGCATCCAGCATATCGCACACGATAGCGAAGTACGCTCCCATCAGCTCTTCCGAAATCTGCTTCTCCTGTTCAGAAGATACTTCAATCTTTTCCCCTCTGCCAGGAACGACCCAGTCGGATTTTGACTCAAGCAGTTGTTTCAAGCGATCTGGAACTCGGAACCACGCGTTGAGGCTTTCGTGCATTTCCGACAAACCGTGAGCGGTTATTGGGTTGCCGCCAGTTAGGTTGTGTGCGGTAAAAGGACCGACTGTGAGTCCTAGGGCCTTCGAAGCGACGTAGTCAATTTGCTTGGTGTCCCCGAGACCGGCGTCAACGCACTGCACACAGGCGAGAAGTAGTCCCTCGAAGACCGGGTCAACAGCATAGCCATATCTTGAACCCACTTTGATCGGTATTTTACCGATCTTCTCATAAAACCTCATCATAAACTCAGTGGTTTCGCGATTCGTATCTTTTCCTGGAATAATTTCTATAGCCGGGTTTCTCTCCGCCGGAAAAAAATAGTGAGTGCATAATGAACGTCCCTTGAGTTTAAGTTCATCAAAAATGCGCTCGGGTTCCAGATGTGAGGAATTGCTAGTGAGAATAGTGTCTTTAGAGACAAGCTCCTCGACTTGTCTAAAAATGCGCTTTTTCAAAGGGAGGTCTTCGGTAGCGGCTTCAACCACAAGATCAACCCCTTTAAGCTTATTGTAATCAGAGGTAAACAGGACGTGATTTTTCATTCCCTCGACTTCGTCAGGCTTAAAAGCTCCCGTTTGTCCGCCCTTGTCAATTTTCTTGAACAATTTGGATTTGCCTTTTTCCAGCGCGTCTAAGGCAATGTCTACTACGACGACGGATGCGTCAAAACCGTGCAATACCTTTACGAAATGCAAAGCGATATCAGGGCCGATTTGACCAGAACCAATGACACCCACTTTGTTTATTGAACGTCCGCGGAAAGAAAAGGCCATCTCAAATCCTCCTTTAAGAAATCAGAGTTAGTCTCAATGTGTTTAATTTGTCATTTAAATTAGCATTAATCAGGCAATATTGTAAATGAGTTGAGGCAAACGGATAGCTGGTCTGGAAAAATTGGACAATGGCATAAGTGGTAAAGCTGCTCTAAACTAAGACGATAGAAAGGAGCGGCGAGAATGTCAAAGAGACCCAGAAGGAACCACGGAACAGCTTTCAAGGCCAA
>JACWAG010000508.1 GCA_014874425.1 Syntrophaceae bacterium
CTTAAACACCTCAAGCGCCCTAGGGCTCGTCACTTCAAGTAAATCGGTTGAACCGACGCGTTTTATCCATCCTTGTTTTTCAAGAAATTCGATATTCCCCTCTATAAGTTCCGTATCGCCAACCAACGGGTCAAATATAAATTCCTTGTTCAGCAACTCTTTAAGATGACTGAAGCTCTTAAAAACGTTTTCTATCGCGACTTGTCCGTTTTTACTTTGATCCAATATTACAGTGGCCATAAGCGCCGGCGCCCATAGGCAATTCACTAGAGAGTTCTTGTAAAACTCAAGATTCACCCGCCGGGATTCATTAATAACATATGTTGGAAGCTCAGCGTCAGGCGCCCCTTCAAGATCTATGAATTTTCGCCCGATGAACCCTTCGAGCGCCTGATCGACCCCCTTGGCAGGATCCGGCGAACTCCCTGATATCTCGATCTCATAATATCGAAGACCCTTTTCCAACAAATCAATGGCCTCAAGAAATTCAGACCTATCCACCAAAGAAGAGTCATGGCAAACCAGTCCCGCCGCGGCCAAATCGGGGAAGGTAATTACAGACGCCTGGCTTATACCGGTCATCAGATAGAAGGCAAAATCTTCTACGAGATCACGTCTCTCGCTGGAAGTCAGACTCTTCGGTGATGATGAAAATCCCATCTTAGAAAGAAAATCCCTAAAGGAAACCGGTTTATGGAAACGCACATATGCCGCCCCATATTTGGTCTTTAGTATTTTTCTGGATTCCAGAAATGAAAAGAAAGATTCTTTCTGTTTTTCACTGCCACGGAGTTCCTGTAAATAGGCCTTTTCTTCAGGAACCCGGTCATATCCAGCAAAAGTCGGGATGAATGTCAGATCGTCAACAATTCCATCAAAAACTGTATCCAACAAAAAACCTAGCATTCCTACCTTAGGAGGAAGAAACTTTCCAGTGCGGCTTCGGCCCCCTTCTATATAAAAATTAATGTTAATTTTTTCTTTAACCAAGACTTGTACGTAGCTCGCGAATGCCCGTGTATACAATAGCAATCCCTTAAATGAACGCCTTATGAAGAAAGCTCCGCCTTGTCGCAAAATGTGACCTATCGGCCAAAACGACAAATTCTTGCCTGCAGCCATGAAAGGCAGCGGCATCTGATTAGTAAACAGGATGTAGCCTATGACAAGATAGTCTAAGTGGCTCTTGTGGCATGATACAAAGATAACAGAATTCTTTTCGTTGGCCTTCTTTAGCACGGAAAAATCGGAGTCCCGGAAATCGAGCTTGTCGAGGATCCTTTTAAAGAGCCAGCCCAGAACATAATAAAGGAAATGAATCATCTGAAGGCGTTGATCCGCAGCTATTTCGTCAACATACGCCTCGGCTTTCTTACGGCTTTTTTCTTCCGTAGTCTTGTCTGACTCCGCTGAATCACTTACTGCTTTCTGAACTCTGGGGTCTTGAAGGACTCGGTCCTTAATTTCCATTCTTGAGAGTTTCTCAGGACCACGGCTCACACGAATTCGATCGTTGATATTTGCGATCAACTCCCGCCGCACTTCGAAGTTAAGGTCCTCCCATGATTTGTTTGACCCGAACTCTTCGAATTCCTCGATGAGATGGACCGGGGTCCCGACGAGAAGCTCCGGCAGGGTCCATTTTCTGAAAGCTGTTAGAATTCGCTGTATTGCTCCAGGTTGGTCAGGATCACCCAACAAGGTCTCCCAGAATGGTCGGATCTGTCGCCTCTGCCTTCTGTCATACAACAAGGACACTGGAACAATAGCTATCGGCTCAGGCATCTTGCTCTGGGCTTCAATTAATATGTTTATGGGGTCATGAGCGGGGCGGACATAGCGATCTCTGGTGGTGTTTTCATCTATGAGGAAAAATGCTCCCGCGCCTCTATTCACAAGTATGTCCTTAACTATTTCCGGCGTAAGCTCAAAATCTGCGGATCGACGGGGCTCCTGGAATTTTGATCTGACTTTGAAGAAACGAGCGGCCCTAAAAAACAGACTTCTCAGGTTAGCGGCGCTTCCAAGTAGAAAGCATGGAGCTGGCAGCCCCAAACCAGCTAAACGCATGCGCAGGTATTGCAGATCATAGTGGGTTGGGTATTTGAGCGCGTAGACGATGGGGCCACCGGCGGAAAGTTCCCGGATCAACTGGACCGATTGATCATCGAACTTGACTTTGGGGGACAACAATCCTGCCAGGATTTTCACCAATAGGGAGGGTTCTCGATCAAACACTCCAGGGATCGCCCTGAATTCATCGGATTTCAGGAAATCCGGAACAGTTTTTCGACTCAATTGATCAGTCATTACCATCAACTATTTTAAGAGGTTAGCTTAAACGTTATTCTTGATAACTGGTTATCAAGACTTCTGAAACATTTTAGCATAGGAATGACCACCAAGTGGTAACAGAAATCGACATTGATTTGATTAAAGACTACTCGTTGGTGTTGGTTGCTAATGAATATGTTTTTTTGTGGACTTGTACGAAGCGCTAACTGTATTATACCAATGATTTTATTACGGCATGATGTCAGGGGGTCAAATTGTTTTCTTTAATATTTGTTTATCTTCCTCCCTGTGACAAGCCCGACAAATGATAGAAACTGTTAGAACAAACGGCGCACGCTGTGAAGATTTCTTTTCTCCATGTAAAGGGATCGCTGCCCCTCGCGCGTGGTCAAAGCGTCTTCTCCTGGAA
>JACWAG010000058.1 GCA_014874425.1 Syntrophaceae bacterium
CTATCATTCTTTCGCCATCAGTAACTTTCCTGTAATTCCATCTAAAAGAGAACTCATTACAATATCTGTGAAGATGTCCTTTAGAAACTTGATGAAAAATACCCATAACTCCACGTTTCAACAAAGCAAAGTAAGATTCAGCAGTATTTGTGTAAACCCAACCTCTACTAAATTCACCTTCGCTATGGTTAACAACCTCATGTGCCCGACGTCAATTACATTTGTGCACTGGCGACAATTACACTTGTGCATGTTGATAGTTAATTCCCTGGTCCTGATGTTGGACCAAGCGCCTTAGAATCCTCCTCTGTCATTTTCCGAACCTGGTTTTGGTTGAGGGCCTTTTCTGTTCTGTAACTGGGGCCGGTAAGCTCCAATATTACGCAGTGGTGGACTAAACGATCTATGGCCGCAGCGGTTGTCATGGGGTCCTTAAATATTTTGTCCCATTGAGAAAAGACGAGGTTGGAAGTGATTAGCACACTTCTACGCTCGTACCTCTCAGCCAGGAATGTGAAAAGCACTTCCATCTCTTCCTGTTGTTGTTGCACATAGCCGATGTCATCTATAATGACGGCCTCAAAACGATCCAGACGTCGCATTTCCTTGTCAAGTTTCAGTTCCCGCTTTGCCGCAAGTAGGTTTTGGACCAGTCGGTAGGCGGGAGTGAACATTACGGTATGGCCTCTTAAAATGAGTTCATGGCCTATAGCTGAAACGAGATGGGTCTTTCCTCGTCCAGGCAGACCAAAGGCCAGTATATTTTCAGATCGTTTCAGGAAGTGACCTTCTAGCAGGGCTGGTAATTGTCGTTGGATTTTGGACGGGAACAAGGACATGTCCAAACTCGCCAGGGTCTTCCCCGTCAGTAGTTGGGAACATTTTAAAAGACGCTCTATTTTCCTAACCCTTCTTCCTTCAATCTCCAACTCCAGTAGGTCCCTCAAGTATCGGGTAAGGCCCCAACCTTCGCTCTCAGCCTGATCGGCCATTTCCTGATGATGTCTGGCGCAAGACGGCAAATTCAACGAGCGAAACAGTAATGACAGACCTTCCTGTGTCATGACGCCACCTCATGCGGATAGACAAGCAAAGCGTCGTAACACGACAGATCCACCTTGAATGAAGCCATATTCGATCGTTCAAGACGATTTCCCGAGTCCATAAGGGACTTGACCTGTTCCATGCTTTTAATAGATCCGGTTTCCCGGATAAGTTCAATCGCGGCCTCTACTTCGGATTCCAGGGTAGACGCCGCCAAATGAAGGATACGAAGGTATTCCAGACTCGCCCTACGATCATCATACGCCTCGCATAGAGCGTCATAACACTTGCGAAACGTAGGACTCGGAAACATGTCTTCCCTATATTTGAAAAGCCTAAAGGCCCCTGGTTTACGAACTAAAGACCAGATGACATGACGATAGTTTATCCTGTGTCCATGGCGGCCTAAAAGCCTATCAACGCTTAACTGAAGTTCTCCGGCGTAATATACTTCAATGCGATCATCATATATCCTGACCCTGACTGTCTCTCCTATGAGCCGGGACGGAACCGAATAAACGTTGTATTTTACCCTTATAACGCTACGTGAATTTACCCGAACGTCGTGTTCAGTAAACTCAGGGACACGTTCGTTCAATACAGGTCTCATTACAGCCAACTCTTCATTCAACCTGCGGGTCCTGAGTCGATTGGCTTTTTCTATAACTGCGCTTAACCATGACTCGTATTGAGAGAGACTTTCAAAGTCGTTTGAACCTCGTAAAAGGAGATGCTGTTTCAGTCTACGTTTTAACGCCCCGTTGAGCGCCTCTACATCCCCATTCTGGTTTTTTGCGCCAATCATAATAGTACGGGGCTTCATACCCAAATGTTGGATAAATTGCTCATACTCGGTGTTAAAAGCCCTTTTCTTACTAGTGATTTTGTGAGTGGCCGCAGTGGAGTTATCTGTCTGATGATACTCTGGCGCTTTCCCCAGACGAAAAACGGCCTCCTGTACACCCCTTTTAATCGCGGATAGTGACTCGGAACGGCATATCGTGGCCCACTGCCAGTTAGAATATGGTAGAACCACATTGCAAAGCATGTGGGCAAAAGGTTCTCCCGCTATGATTATCCCAAGCTTGGTGGCCCATGTGAAATCCGTCTGAATAGCCTCACCAGGCAGGTGTTTCTGAGCGAAAAAGACCGGCTTTTCTGGTCCTTCACTCGCACGCCATCGCTTCAACTTTCTCTGAAAAGTTCGAAGTTGACCCAAATGATATCGATCAGGACTCTTCTCCAAAAGAGTCTCGAATAGAGCTTTGGCTTCAAGCTCAGGAGCAGCTCTCAAACGCTCGACAATCTCTTCCCAGTCATTGTCAAAAGGATCTGATCTAGTCCGCCATGTTCTCAGTTCTGTCAGTTCCGAGGGCAGCTTCTCAATTTTTACATACTTGGCCGCAGTGTTACGGCTCATCCCAGATCGTAAAGCTGAATCTCCAATTTTGCCTGTCTTGCGAATCTCCTTCATTAGTTTCCTCACCTGAGCGTCAGTCGTCTGCAAAACAATGCCCCCTTCCAACAAATTATGGACATCTCTAACAGACAACTACTCCCGGAAAGATGCACAAGTGTAATTGTCGTTGACGCTCAAGTCTAATTGTCGCTGAACACTTAGGACTCAAGATAGTCATTGTCCTATAACCGAATCGGATGTTTACACTATTGAATCCCCTAATACGGTTGAAATTTACAATGTGTCTGAAATTCCAACTGAGGATAAGATCTGCACCGGCAACGGTTGCCGCTGATACGTGTAATGCATCGCTGAAAGAAGCCTGCCCCAAGACTCCAGCAGCAATATATTCATTCGCAAGATCCCGCACCTCATCATCAATCGGTACTTCTTCAATTGAACTATCTGGGAGATTTAACATAACAGACTGCACTTCTTGAGGTGATCCGGAAAGTTCCCTGAGAGTTTCAGTTGAAAGCAGAACTATGAATATTTATTGAAAAAGTTCAGGCTGTTTTCTTTAAACTCTTCATCCTGAGTTCCACCAAAAACTGAAGTATCAGCATAAACTCTTATCTGATGCATTAACAATCTCCATTACATAGAATCTGAAACTTCTTCGTGCCCTCACTAGAAGAAATTGCGCACAGATGATTTGCCGTCTGTGATTTTGGGATGCCTCCAGTTGTTCAGGGTTGGTCACTGCAACGCTATCTGTCAATAATACTGTAAAGAAAAATCTATAGCCAACTCCTTTGGGCAGTTCTAAAAATTGTTTAATTTCTCTGCCCACTGCTATGTGCCCGACGACAATTACACCGGTTCACATTGTTGACAGATTCTTTGGTTCTGGCAGCAGACCATGTGGATTCCTTAATTATGGAGTATTACAGGTCCCAGAAGTACACGATTGGGTAGGGTCAGCTGGACACGTCGTAGGACACCACGCTGGGGCCGGCTGTGGTATGTCTGGTAGTGGTTGTCCAATATACAGCGTATAATTAGTAGTGCTTGGAATAGTATACTGACACGGCGGGTCAGGGTTGTATTGAGTTCCGGCCTTGCAGTCATTGTACGTTGTTGGGCATGGTGAGCCGCCACTCGGAGACTGAGCTGTGCAAATGTCACAACCCCACGGAAAAACTCCAGGATTTGTTGAATTGGGCTTTGGACAGCAAACCATGATAGGATTCCCGGAATCAGGCTTAATCTCCCCGGGATAATTGAAACCGTTGACCAAACTAATGTCGTAGGTATCCGTATAGGTGGGTCCGCCCCCGGCACACAGGTTGAGTTCAAACTGTGTGACACTGCACCCGGTTTGCGGATATGCGTCGGCGGTTATATTGATAGGCATATATTGTGTTGTGCAAGGAAAATTTACCACTAAATTGCCAGCTGCCGCCAAGCTTGTAGTTATCAAATATGGATTGCCGCCGGGATCCATACTCCAACCGGGAAAACTACCGGGCAGGGTATACCCACCCGAACCTGGTTGAAACACCATCCACAGCGTTATAGCGTGGCCCGTTTGGTTGTAAATGGTGATAGTCTGACTGCCCAGACACGTCTGAGCCTTTGTTGAGAGATATGTTAATATGGACGTCTGAGTGGTTTGTCGCCAGTTCCGATTCGCCTTTGCTTGGGTAAGCGTAGTCATATTCCGAGGACTCTGGAATACCGGTTTTGGCATTACGAACGGGCTCTTGCCAGCCACAAGGTTATCCAATTGAAAACC
>JACWAG010000509.1 GCA_014874425.1 Syntrophaceae bacterium
CCTTCCAGCCACACAGCTTTGACAGGGGGATGAAATACCGCGGGCTTCACACGAAAGTACCGGATTGATAACCACTCTGGCGCCAGGTTTGAATGTATCAACATTTTTTCCGGTTTCCAGAATCTCGCCCACCATTTCGTGTCCAATGACGCAGGGAAATGAAGTAAATGGACTGGCCGTGGGAGAGTCGTGCAGCCGGATAAGGTTAAGATCGCTTCCGCAGAATCCGCACGCCTGGATTTTTATTTTTACCCACTCAGGTCCCCTGATTTCAGGTTCAGGTATTTCAGTCAACCGGACGGTACGCAAGGGCCCCTTGTAAAATACACGGTCACCGAACACAGCTCCAAGGCCCTTTGCCGCAATGAATTTTGCCGTATTGACATTAAAAGCGAGAGCTTTCATGTGTAACTTCCTCTATTGGATAAGAGGCATTGCGTAAGCGTGGCTTAAAGATGCAGGCAGTTAATATAATAAGAACAATTCGTCACAGTGCGCCTTTTGTCTGTATTTCAGAGACAAACGAAGAATGATTGAAAGGATGAAGAACCACAAGGTTTTTTTACAGGTGGCCCCATAGTGGACTTGTTAGCGTTAGGCTTGACGTAACGCATACTATCGAATAACGTAAAATTATCATTGTGAGCTTTCGAGACAAACGAACAGCGGATTTGCTTTGAGTGGCTGACACTCGAAAAAATGAAACATTGTCGTGACTTGCAGCCAGAAGTCGCACTGTAATAACCTTTACGAGGTATAGGATGAACTCATTAAAGAAGCTTAATGTGTCGCGTTTTGAGGATGCGCAGTATGCCGATTTAAGCCAGATGGATGTCGGCCGGGCCTTGCTCACAAGATTATGTCAAGATGCTGACAAAAAGATTCAATTGATGTGCGGCGGGCCCAAAAAGCCGTGGTCCAAGCGCTCAGTTAATGTTATAAACACTTGCGTTAACCCCATGTATATATAGAGGAGCGCAATATGATTACCGCATTTGTCCAGTTCAGGCTTCCACAGCCCATAACCGTCGCCAAGGCTAAGGCAATCTTTGCGAGTACAGCCCCAAAATACAGAGAGGTCAACGGGCTGATCCGCAAGTATTATCTGCTCTCCGAGGACGGTCTCACAGCCGGAGGAGCTTATCTGTGGCGTTCCCGTGATGAAGCGGAGCAATTCTATACTGATGACTGGAGGAAGTTCATACTGGAGAAGTATGGAGATGGAGCCGAACCATCAGTGCAGTATTTCAGCAGTCCGGTGATAGTTGACAATTTGAAAGGTGAAATCATTAATATTTGAAGAGTCCCTTTATTGCCGAACAAGTTCAGCGAAAAACATCTGACTGTTCCGTCAATATTCACTCGGTAAAGCCTCTGAATTTCATGTTATCGGCGTTCCTAAAAACCGCCATACCAGTTTTCATTTTACGGAAACCGAGTTTTCTGTAAAAGTCTTCTTTTCCGGGCATTGCATAGAGGATAAAATTGCATGAGGGAAGATTTGACAAAATATTCTTGATAATTGTAGTTCCAATTCCTTTCTTTTGGAACTCCGGGATAATAGCAACGTCATAGATGGCTGCCTGATAAACTCCATCAGAAATGGCTCGACCGAATCCAATCAATCGGCCGATGTAATACACGAAAATACTGGTATGACTGTTCTCGAACGCTTTTTTGTGAACATGTGGTTCATAATAGGCCATCCCAACAGCTTTAAGCGTTTGAGAAACGATTTCCCAGTCGGAGTCGGGCAATTCGTGTTTTATTTCAATTTCCAATTAAATCATCTCCATGGTAGATATATACTTTTTGCAATATGCGTTATCTGATGCTGGTGGATTGGTTGATCATGAGCGCCTGACTTCTATAACCACTTTCACGGCATTCTCCCGAAACCCCTTTGTGTATATGCTATTTCATCAAGTTGATGACAGTTCTCCCTTTTTGCTTACCCTGCAATATGAGATCCAGGCTTTCGTTTAATTGATCCAAGGAAATTTCGGTGGCAATCATGTCGAGGCGCTCCAATTTCCATTCTTGAGAGAGCCTGCGCCAGATTTCGCGACGAACGTTTAGCGGGCAATTAACTGTTTCGACCCCGAGAAGATTGACTCCACGCAAGATGAATGGATAGACCGTAAGTGGTAAGTCTGGAGACGCGGCATTTCCACAGGAAGTAACGGTCCCGCCATATTTCGTTGATCGTATAGCGGTAGAAAGTATGGCGCCACCTACTGTATCAACAACGCCTGCCCAGCGTGCTTTGAGAAGCGGTCTTCCCGTCTTATCCATGGCGTCTTCGACACTCAACACCTCTCGCGCTCCAAGATTTAGGAGATATTCTCGCTGATCTATCTTCCCGTTCAGAGCCACAACCTGGAACCCTGACTTCACCAGAATAGATACAGCCACGCTTCCAACTCCTCCTGGGGCGCCAGTGACGAGAATATTTCCTTGCTCAGGAGCAACTCCGTTTTCTGTGAGTTTGTAAACAGAAAGCGCTGCGGCGAAGCCCGCTGTTCCATAGATCATACTTTCCTTTAAGGACATATTTTCTGGCAACTTAACGACCCAGTCCGCCGGTACACGCACGTATTCCCCGAACCCTCCAGGTGTATCCATGCCCAGGTCATGGCCTGTAACTACAACTTTGTCTCCTGTCCGGAAATATTCAACCGAGCTATCCTCTACGATGCCAGCGGCGTCGACTCCAGGAGTATGCGGGTAATTTTTTGTAACGCCCTTGTTTCCCGACGCTGAAAGAGCGTCTTTATAATTTACTGACGAATAATGCACTCTGATAAGCACTTCGTAGAGAGGCAAGTCATCAATAAATCTGGTAGTAATTTTCCTCGTGAAGATGTGATCACCGGATTCGTTGACAACCATAGCCTTGAATTGCTTGTTACCCATGTTGGTAGTCCCTCCTTAGTTTCAGGCCTCGACTCAATACGCCACGTTTCCCATTTTAATATTCCACAATTGGCGTCTAATGGGGCTGGCTCAAACGCAACTTAGTGTAAGTGCCCCACGTAGATTTGTCACGGATTCACTCTGTTTGGATCTGAGGTTGAAAATCCCACTCATTGTTTCCGTTTATCACACGGACATGGAGATGGCCCCTCCATTCTTCGTCATTTTGTTGCGGAAAATCTTCTCGAAAATGAGCGCCCCGACTCTCCTTTCTTTTCAACGCCCCCTGTATGATTAAACCGGCAATTCTCGTTGCAGAACGGAGTTCAATTGTGTCAACACGGCCTTGCCGTGAACATTCAGTAGGTATACTGAGAGCAATTTCGCGTAATTCGTTTACGGTATCCAACGCTCGAATCAGACCGTTTTCGTTTCTGATAACTCCGGCTTCTTCCCACATAGTCTTTCGGAGTCTTGTTTGAAGATCAGTTATGGACAATTTTGAGTCTTCTGTACCTGGACGCTCGTACATGCGTTCAAACAGGATGTTGTCATGAGAATCGCTGATTCCCTTTGCCCAATGTGCGGCGGAAACTCCCGCCTGTGCGCCGAAAACCAGGGTCTCGGTCAGGGCGTTCCCTCCCATACGATTTGCTCCATGAAGCCCTCCAGTTACCTCTCCTGCCGCAAAAAGACCTGGGACGGAAGTAGCGCAGTCACAATTGATCTTCACTCCCCCCATAACGTGATGACCTGCAGGAGCAACTTGCACCGGATGGTGTTTCGCTCCATACTGGTTTCCCAAAATGTGCTCCACTGAAGCTGAGAATGGGTCACCTTGCCATTGTTGATCAGACACGTCGCCAAGATCCAGATTCACATTCTGTCCATTGCGATAAATTTCGGTAAAGATGGCCTGAGACAGGATGTCTCTCGCTTTTTCTCCCGCAGGACGTTCCTGAATTCCATACTTGACAAGGATATCCTCGCCAAGGTCATTGACAAGTCGTCCTTGGTCAGCGAGCTTTGGAGGAATTACTAGGGGCGGCGTCCCCGGCCCACTTAGACACAGAGGATAGAACTGCACGAATTCCATGTCCTGAAGGACTGCTCCAGCCTCAAGGGCCAATCGTTGGCCGTCACCCAACATTCGTTTCGGATTGTCATGACGAGAATAGAGCGCTGACGCCCCACCAGTGGCCAGAATGATCGCTTTAGCCGAAAGCGCTTGCCATTCGCCGGAAGGTTGATCCAAGACCTTCAGCATACCAGCGCCGTCTTCCATCACGAGATCAGTTACCATGAACTTACTTAGAAATTCAGTCCCCAGTTCCCGATTTCTATTTATTAGACATCTTATAATTTCTTCACCCTGGACCGGCGGATGCCCCTTGGCGAACAGGTATCCATTCCTGAATTCGGCTTCTATCCCCCATCTCCGCAACTCATCCAATCTCTGAGGAGCTTCATTTACAAGGATTTCTACCAGTTCTGGTTGATTGATACCGCGACCAGCGAGGAGTGTGCGTTCGAGATGCGCTTTGATCGTAGCGGTATTAAAACCACCAGCCATTACGCCGGCGCTGAGCCAAGTGCAGGTCGACTTCCCCACAGGGCCCTTTGACACCACACAAACTCGTAGTCCCGCTTCACGGGCTGATATAGCGGCTCGTAGACCTGCGGCGCCGCTCCCTAAGACCAAAACATCGCAAGAAAATCTCTCCATATATGTTGCTCCACCTGATAACTTCGGATTTTGAATCACTCGGTTAGATGAATTTCAGGGCGCCTACGGGTTTAAGAGTGAACTCAAATAGATGCTGGTTCGAGGGCACTTCGGAAAATTGCAACCCGAAAATACAATTGTATTGACGCCCAGTTCTTGGAGGTGTTCCTCCAATCGGGTTCTATAAAATGCCCCCCATCTCGGCTTGTAAATTATCCATTCTTGATCTCCGACAGTCTGGAGTTCTCCTCGAAGTGAATTTTTCGTATCCAGATAGATGAAAGGCGACGGTAGCAGTTTATTGACAATTTGCGAGCCTTCAGCGCCAGGAATGGTAAATAAAGTCCCGCTGAACATCAATTGTCAGTAAAACCGACCGTAACCAATCGGGCCTGGTGTAGCTATCGATAAAAGAATTGTCTCCTGCTCCGGCGAATTTCATAGGACTTGAACACAGTATTCCTGGAGTCGCTGTTACAGCAAGAAGTTTTAGTTCAATTTCGAGTTAATAATAAGTCAATGATTAGTTCATCGGTCTCCTTTCAGGTTTAGTTGAATGTACCTCAGTGGTCTGTTTCTTTCCTTTGACACTTTTCCAGTTTAATATCCTGCCTAAATTTTAGGTTTGCTCTTGATAATAACAATTCAGCTAATTCTTTGCCATCCACGAATAACACTGGTCCCTTTGAGCACCGCATAACATAATAATTTTGTTTCAATAATTGTGCCATGTTTGTTTAACCTCATTACATAAAGTCTCAATTTAATTAGACAACAAATTATAAATAATGTTCCTTGTTTCTGATTATTGATGGTGGGGCGGCCCCGGTTTCTTTGGACACG
This sequence comes from Syntrophaceae bacterium, assembly GCA_014874425.1. Lineage (GTDB taxonomy): Bacteria > Desulfobacterota > Desulfomonilia > Desulfomonilales > Desulfomonilaceae > CAJBEZ01. The sequence continues at coordinate 5,486 of JACWAG010000509.1, forward strand.
GAATTGGGTTAAAGAAACTTGAGACGTGTACAAGGAGGACGTAGCATGGTTGATGAGAGGCGAGTGATGTCAGAAGTCGTGGGCTCTACTCCAGTCGCCCCACGGGC
>JACWAG010000510.1 GCA_014874425.1 Syntrophaceae bacterium
ATCATGAAAGGCATAGCCGCGAAATTTATGGGGCTTTGAATAAATAGCGATTCCACAACACGGAGTAGGAATAGAGGAGGGAACCATGTTTCTAGCGTCTCAAGAGTCTATCGCGGAATACACCGGCAAGGGTTGTTGGGGCTCAAAAACTTTATTGGATGACTTTTATGAGCATGCTGCAAATATGCCTCAAACAACAGCAATAGTTGACCCACTCAACAAGGAAGCTCTTCTTGGAAGCCCACCGGAGCGAATGTCCTACTCCGAACTATCTAAGGCCGTCGATGGCATGGCCACATCTTTGCTACATTCCGGGATTCAAAAGGACGACGTGGTCATGGTCCAAATGCCGAATTGCTGGGAATTGGCCATGCTGTATCTCGCCATCTGCAAAGTTGGGGGGATCATATCCCCCGCTCCAATGCAATGGCGATCAAAAGACCTGAATTATGTCGCGGGCATGACCGAGGCCAAAGCGTTTATCACGGTTGATTCTTTTCATGGTTTCAACCATTTGACTATGGCAAAAGAGGTTCAACAACAAAACTCTTCGATCATAAGTATTTTCACATATAAGGATGTCCGACGAATGACGTGTGAAAAATCTGACCCGAGATTGTCTGAAATACCAATTGACGGCAATGATATTTTTACAATCTGTTGGACATCAGGTACGGAGGCTCAACCGAAAGGTTGCCCATTGAGCCATAATAATTGGCGGTGTCAATCTTCTCTGGCGTGTGGGAACGTCACGTTACCGGAAGATGTGCAGCTCACCGCGGGCCCATTGGTAAACATGGCCTCTGTTGGAACCGTGTTTGTTCCATGGATTCTGCAGGGAGGAACTATGGTCCTGCATCATCCGTTTGACCCGATGTTGCTATTAAAACAGATAGTCATGGAGAAGGTTAATTACACGCTTTTGGTACCCGCTGTAGTTAATCTGATCCTAAAACATCCCGCCGTCGCTCAGTTTGACCTGGGTTCCATCAGAGCAATTACCGTTGGGTCCGCGCCGACATCTACATGGGCCATGGAAGAGTTCAAGAAAAGATGGAATGTTGACGTTGGGAACATCTGGGGACAAAACGAAGGCACGGCCTTTATTAGCAGTGTCAAGGACATTCCTGACGTTAAGGTTAGAGTGGACCAGTTCCCGAACTACGGCGCTCCCGACACAGAGTGGTCTGTGCCGGTTACGAAGTTCATACGCACCAAGATCGTGGATGCGACTGGAACAGAATTGACCGAGCCGGAATCTGTTGGCGAATTGCTTTATCGAGGCCCGAATGTAATCCCCGGGTATTTCAAACGACCAGATTTGGTTGAGAAATCATTCGATCCGGAAGGGTTTTTCCGCACGGGTGATTTGTTCCAGATCAAAGGCTCACGGTATTTGAAATTTATTGATCGAGCCAAAGACATAATCATTCGCGGAGGATTCAATATTAGCGCTTCCGAAGTCGAAAACGCCCTGCTTGGACACCCTGGAGTTCAGGAGGTTGCGGCCGTTGGAATGGCCGACCGGGATCTTGGCGAACGAACCTGTGTTTACGCTGTTCCACGAGAAGGTCATACCCTAACTCTCGAAACCATTGTGAGCTTTCTGAAGGAAGCCGGAATGGCCGTATATAAGCTTCCGGAACGCTTGGAAGTTGTCGATGCGATCCCTAGAAACTCGGTCGGTAAAATTTTGAAAGCCGAATTGAGAAAGGACATAGCCAACAAGATCAAAGCCGAAATGTAGTTCATATAGACATTTGGAGTTGTGAAATAATGCCTCCGTCGGGTTTTATCAACGGCTATGATCGCTAAATTACAGGTTGTGACCACGTCTAGTCCAAATTTCGTCATTGTCCTGTGTCTCGAAGAAAGAGGCGTCTAAAATGACTTTGCCGGCAGATGTTGTTAAGGAATTAATAGAAAAGAAAATAGTCTTTTTGGAACGCATGAAGCTTAAAGCCCTCGAATTGCGGCCCGGTTACGTTAAGCTGCTCGCTCCGCTCTCAGGGAATGAAAATCACATTGGCGGAGTATATGCTGGGGCAATGTTTACTCTAGCTGAAATCCCTGGTGGCGCACTATTTTACACTAGTTTCGACGAAACCGGATGTTACCCCCTGATCAAAGAAATGGAGATTCAATTCTTAAGGCCCGCGAGGACAGATGTGTCGGTTGAGGCTTCCCTTTCTGAAGAGGAAATTCGGCGTGTGAGGGGTGAAATGGACGAGAAAGGAAAGAGTGAGTTCATACTTTCGGGAGAAGTCAAAGATATGTCAGGCCAAGTCGTGGCTCGTAGTAGGGGTGTATACCAAATACGATGTTTAGGTAATAGATAACCTTAATAAAATTAGCATTTATCAATACCCTGGAACGACGAATTTATATTTGTCGCAACTGGATAAGGTTGCCTGAAATCTTAACCAGGGATGTGGATGGGCTCCTAAATGAGGATTAAAGGGAGGAAAGGGTATGGCCGGATCGTTGGGTTATGGGCAAACATTGGCCCTTGTGGCAAGAAAATATCCCGATAGAGTCGGATTTATTTGTGGCGATAAACGCTACACATACAAACAATTCGATGATCGTTGCAACCGTCTAGCCAACGGGTTGTTAAAATTAGGTCTGTCCAAAGGTCATAATATCGCGACTCTTTTTGTCAGCAGAATGGAGCTTATGGAAAGTTATTACGGGATAACCAAGATGGGCGGGGTTGTTGTCCCCTTAAATTTTCGTCTCGCTCCGGGAGAATACGTAAATCTTATTGTGCACGCCGAGGCTAAAGCCATCATCTACGAAAAACTGTTTCAGCCATTAATAGACGCTATTCGTCCCCAACTACCTGAGGTTAGGGACTATATATGCGTCGGCAATCAAGCTGAAGGAATCGAGAGCTATGAAGATTTGATTCAAAACGCTCCTCCAAGCGAGCCTGAAGTGAACATAAACGATGATGACGACGCCTTCATACTTTACACGGCAGGAACCACTGGCAATCCAAAAGGCGTGGTCAGGACTCACAAGAATCAGTTTATGGGAGCGGTCAATTTTGCTTCCCTTCCAGTAAGTGTTTTGGACTCCAGCATAGTATGGTTGTCCTGTCCGCCGGCATTTCACTGCGCATCGCAAGAGGCTATTCATTCAATCATGTTCCTCGGTGGGACGAATATCTTATTGCCTCTCTACAAAGGATTTAATCCGGCAGACGCTTTGAAAACCATACAGGAAGAAAAAGTTATTGGAGCTTGGGCGGTTCCCACGATGTGGACAGGCTTGCTGGGATGTTCCGAAATAAATAAATACGATCTATCCAGTTTAATGCTTGTGTGTAATGGAGGGGCGATCATGCCGTTACCCCTCAAACAAAAAATAATGGCTAAATTTCCAAAAGTTTCTTTCATGGACTTTTTCGGAATGACAGAAATGAATCCTTGGACCTGCGTTCTAACGGGAGAAGACGCTTTACGAAAACCGGACTCTGTTGGAAAGCCTTGCGTCACTGTTGATATTAGAATATGGGATGATAACTGTCAGGATGTTCCCGTGGGTGCGGTAGGCGAGATCGTCTACTCAGGGCCTTCCGTTATGAAAGAATACTATAAAAATCCTGGGGCTACTGCCGCTGCAATGACGGGTTTCTATTTTCACAGCGGTGATCTCGTTCGACGGGATGACGAGGGATTTGTTTACATAGTTGACCGTAAAAAGGACATGATCATAAGTGGAGGAGAAAATATTTATTCCGCTGAGGTTGAAGTGGTTCTCTTGAGACATCCCAAGATTCAGGAAGCTGCAGTCATAGGAGTTCCTGATCCCAAATGGGGAGAAAGTGTTAAAGCCGTAGTAAAGCTGAAATCAGACCAGACAGTTACTGAAAAGGAGATTATTGAATATTGCAGAAGCACTATTGCCCATTATAAAGTCCCAAAGTCTGTAGATTTTGTTACTGAATTTCCAGTATCTTCAACAGGCAAGGTATTAAAGAGGGAACTCAGGAAAAAATACTGCAAGGCTTGAACCGAAATTCCGAAACTCCAGGCAAGAAAATAGAAAACAAAGCTTGGGTGACAGTAGGAGGTTCACATGAATATTGTCAAAGGATTTCCGGCCACGTCCCAGGATGACTATCAGCTCAATGTCACGAACATCATCAGACAGGCGGTCCGGAGTTTCGGCAATCAGGAGATAGCCAGTCGCAAACACGATGGGACCATTTTCCGCTACACTTACCATGACGCCTACGATCGTATAGGCCGTCTGGCAAACGCTTTGAACAAGCTTGGGATTAGGGTTGGGGACCGGGTTGGAGTGCTGGCATGGAATACTCACGAAAACTATGAAATCTATTTTGGGGTTCCAGGGTTGGGAGCAGTTATGCTGTTGCTTAATCTTCGTCTCTCCTCCATTGAGCTGAGCTATGTCGTTAATCATGCCGCTCCTTCCCTGATTATCGTAGACGAGCTTCTGATTCCAATTGCCGAGGCCATCGCTCCATTGTGTCCTGGAGTAAAGGCTTACATCGTCATAACATCTAAGGACATCGACAAATTAGGCACCAAGCTTTCGCCTGTTTATTCATTTGAGGAACTTCTTGGTAATGCGTCTCCAAACTATGATTGGCCTATTCTTGATGAGAGATCGGCGTATGGAGCGTGCTACACCACTGGCACGACAGGCCAGCCTAAAGGTGTCTATTATTCCCATAGAAATGTGTACCTGCACAGTTGTTCTGCGGCAATAGGCGCGGAGATGAGCTTGAAAGACTGCTATCTTCAGATTGTCCCCATGTTCCATTCTTTAGGCTGGGGCATGTGCATAGCCGCGACTATGGTGGGAGCAAAACAGGTCTTTCCCGGCATGTATGCCATGGATAAATTGACTAGCCTTGCGGAACTTTTCATCAAAGAGAAGGTGACGATAAGCGCCGCCGCGCCGGCTATACTCATGCCCTTTCTCGAATACATTCGCGGGCTGGACGAGAAGCCGAACATGAAAGGAACCAGGCTTTTGTCGGGAGCTACGGAACCGTCGGTCTCACTAATGAAAGGCTTCGCCGATCTTACTGGCGCTGAGATCATCCACGCGTACGGGGCGACAGAAACGACACCCGTGGTGACTATTAATCGTATAAAGCCGTGGATGAAAGACAGTCTTAATGAGGAAGAAAAATGGGATCTCAAGAGGAAACAGGGCTACTGCGTGGTCGGACTGGATATAAAGGTGGTAGATGTTTCTGGTAATGTCATCCCCCGTGACGGAAAGACTCCTGGCGAAGTCCTGATCCGAGGGCCCTGGATCGTGGGAAGCTATCATAAAGACCCCGGGTCGGAATCCCAATTCACCAAGGACGGTTATTGGCGCAGTGGGGATGTGGGGACCATTGACTCCGAGGGTTACTTAAAAATTACCGACCGCTTGAAAGACATCATTAAGAGCGGCGGCGAGTGGATTTCTTCAGTGGACATGGAGAATGAGATAATGTCACATCCGGCAGTTCTTGAATCTGCCGTAGTCGGAGTTCCCCACCCGAAGTGGCAAGAGCGGCCACTGGCATTGGTAGTTTTGCGACCCGGCCACGAGAATGCAGTGTCCAGCCAGGACATTAGGGAGGGCTTGAGTAAAAGATTTGCCAAATGGCAACTCCCAGACACGGTCCTGTTCGTTGATTCCATACCGAAGACTAGCGTGGGGAAAACTGACAAGAAAGCTATAAGGACAAAACATAAAAATCTATACAATCGGTAAAGTAGAGGGCAATCCAGATAACCAAAGAATCAGTTATTTTGATGGCAAAATCAGCCGCTATATTTCTGAATATTAATCACCTTTTCAGGTTCTCCCATGATATATTGAATCGGGCGCCGGCTCTGTTAAACCACCGCCCTCTGTACTAGGCCCACCAAATAAACTGAAACGACGTTATCAAGTTCTTAATAGCATACTGTCAATCAAGAATCTCCATCAGCCTGCCGCAGCATGGAGGTATTCGGTCCCCCTTTTTTGACTCAACGTACTTATTGCAGGTCTGGCAATAGCAACGGCAGTCTTTTTCAACATGGACCTCACCAACTTGTTTCTGCTGTTTGTTCAACAAAATAAAGTTGTTAGGTTGTTACGAATCTATCGACGGACAAAACCGGCTGTGCTATTCTTCTTGAATCGAAGAGTAATGTCTTATCAATCACTGAGGGAGGATTCAGGGTCATGGAAGCAAAACGTCTATTGTTGAATAGGGTACTCTCGTTTGTGATGAGTTGGGCAGTTATTATTTCCGTCGCGTATGGATTGTCCGCGCAAGCCACCTGCTATGCCGCAAAAACATCAACAAGCGAGCTAGCATCCCCGTTACCCACGTCAAAACCGGAAAATGTTGGTATGTCTTCTGAGCGGCTAAAGAAAATTACTGCGTACTTTAACAAGGAGGTTGCCGATGGACGTTTGCCCGGCGGGGTTATTGCCATCGCTCGCCAAGGCAAATTGGTGTTCTACGAAAGCTTTGGCGTTCAAAGTCCAATCACCAAAGCTCCAATGAAGAATGACGCCATATTTCGCATGTATTCCATGACAAAGCCGTTTACGTCCGTTGTTGCTATGCAGCTCGTTGAAGAAGGCGTGATTCAGCTTCCAGACTCGATTTCCAAATACCTTCCCGAATTTACTAAAATGCAGGTCAGTGTCCCCAAAAAAGATGCGGATGGGCGAACGACCTATGAGATGGTTCCGGCGGAACGGCCTATAACCGTGCAGGATCTTATGCGTCATACCTCAGGCTTGGCCTATGGAGAAATTACCCAAAACGAGCCGGTTAAGCAAGGTTATGCAAAAGCGGGCGTGTACAAACCAGGAGTTATTGAATATGACTGCCGCGATATGCCCCCTGCTGAACAAGTGTCAGGAGTAGCCAAAACACCCCTTATTCATCAGCCCGGAACAATATGGGAATATAGCTTGGCATGTGACATTCTTGGTCGCGTTATGGAATCGGCCTCCGGAAAGACTTTAGGGGAGTTGTTATCCGTAAGGCTATTTCAACCACTCAAGATGGTTGATTCCGGTTTTTATGTTCCGGCTGACAAAATGCCCCGCCTCGCCGAGGCTTTTGAAACAGATCCGTTCACAAAGAACAAATTCCCTTTGATTAACGTCTCGACTCCGCCAAAGAATGATTCCGGTGGGGCTGGATCTGTTTCTACTGCGGCAGACTATATTCGATTTGCCCAGATGCTCCTTAATGGGGGCTCTTTGGAAGGAGCGCAGGTATTGAGTCCAACAACGATACGCTTGATGGCTTCGGACCACCTCGGGGATCGTAAATTCAATCCGGCGAGTCCCGGGGGGCTGCTGCTGGGAACACCGGAGGGCTACACATTTGGTTTAGGATTTCTCGTGCGTAAGAATTCCGGGATGGCTGGCGTTCATGGTTCGGTGGGCGAGTTCATGTGGGCGGGCGCCTCGGGCCCCTTTTTTTGGGTTGATCCGAAAGAAAATATTGTGGTCGTTTTAATGACTCAAGCCCCTGGTCCATCTCGTGTTTATTATCGCAGGAGCATGAAAGCCCTGGTATCTCAGGCAATCATAAAGTAGAAAGCCTTACTTGGCACAGTTTAATGCCCCCGGCAAAGCCGGAGACATATTGTTATTGGCCCTCCAATGGGTCCTGATCAGTCGTCCAACATACAAGGGTGTACCGCATCATGAACGAGGCTTAGCTGTTCTAGGTGTGCATCTTAGACCTCTTGATCACGAATGTATTTTTTCACGCCAAGGAAAGAAACTCATTTTCCTCTATTGCGCAGGTTCCTCTCCCAGGCGAATTATTTTTCGAGCGTAGTTAAAATTCCCATTCCGGCCGGCAGGCCCGGATGGTTCTTTTCTCTCGTGAATATGCCGACATTTTTGGTATAGTAATATAAAGGCTCCAACAGGGCTGCAAGAGTGAATAACTTAGCTTCGCAGTTGACGCATTACTGATATTTAAGCCGCCAAAAAAAATGTTGCAAAACGCTCATGAGTGATCACCGATTCCAAGCGCTGATATATTGGATGTCAACAGGAAGGAAACAATTATGAAGAAACTATTCGTGATTGGCGCACTTGTGTTTCTGGTTGCGTCATTCCTGGGTTCCGCCCAATCGAATGACAATCCGATCAAACTGGGAGCCATGTTTATCAACTCCGGTCCACTTGGTGGTTACGGAATCAATGGGCAGCGAGCCATCAACATGGCTTTGGGGGAGATAAACTCCTCAGGAGGCATACTTGGCAGAAAGCTGGAATTAGTCTTTGGAGACACCAAATTGAAGCCGGACGTCGCCGTAGAGCTTGCCGAGAAGTTTATCAATGAGGACAAGGTGGATTTTCTGATGGGCCCCACGTCCAGTGGCGTTGCGCTCTCTCTATCCGAGGTTGCTCGAAAACATAAGAAAATCCTCATCAACACGCAAGCCGCGACATATGTTCTGACCGGCGCTAAATTCAATCCATACCTGTTTAGCACACTGAGCAACGTGATGATGCATTCCCGTTCAGGCGCCTATTACATGGCGGCTAAACCCTGTAAACGGTGGATGTGTATCGCTCCGGACTATAATTACGGCCACGAATCCTGGGATTTGTTTAAGGAAAAACTGAAGGAGTTGAAGCCTGATATAGAAATTGTAGGCGAAACGTTTCCCAAACTGATGGCCCCTGACTATTCAGCCAATATAGAGGCGATTTTAAAGGCCAGGCCGGATGGCGTTTGGTGCCCGCTTTGGGGGCAGGACGCCGTCAATTTCATCCGGCAGGCAAAGCAATCCAGACTTTTCGACACGATTAGGTTCGCTTTTCCGGTGGGAGCGGCACTGGAAACCCTTGTCCCGCTTGGCAAGGATACCCCCGATGGGCTGTTCATGGCGTCGAGGTATTTCTTCACTACCCCCGATTCGGTGGAGAACAAAGAGTTCGTAAAGAGATACTTCGAGAAATACAAGGAATATCCGGACTATATGACTGAAGAGACTTACGCTGGTGTGTATTTCATCAAAGCTGCCGCGGAGCGAGCAGGTACTACGGACGCAGAGGCGATTATCAAGGCCGTTGAGCGGGAGCCTCTGGCCTGGCCGACTCCGGAGGGTTGGAAGATCATGAGGGCTGCGGATCATCAAGTGGTAGAAGATGTGGTCTGGGGAGAAACCAGTTACAGCGAAAAGTTCGGTTTCTCGATTCTCAAGAACATAGAGTCTATACAAGCTGAGGAGATATGCCGGACTCCTAAGGAAC
>JACWAG010000511.1 GCA_014874425.1 Syntrophaceae bacterium
ACATGTCCTCAACTGATTTTCTTGAAACTTATACACATAGGGTGTTGTCTCAAAAAAGTGGTTTGCCTGCGGTCGTCCTTAGAATGAACAAGGATGACGACAAGAAATGTCCGTTTGTGACCGATGCAGGGTGTGGAGTGTACGATAGCCGACCATATTCGTGTCGTCTTTACCCACTCGATACGGAACAGGGAGTGGAGTATTCCTTTATCGTCAAGCAAGACACATGTCACGGTCTCAAGGAATTAGCCGAGTTGACGGTTGAAGACTGGCGCAGAGACCAAGGACTCCGGGATTACGACGATATAGACCATAACCTCAAAGATGTCATGCACGCGGACGAGTTATGGGAAGAAAAAATCGCCGACCCTCGGATGCAGGACATGATCCTGATGGGGCTGTATGATGTGGACCGATTTAGAGAATTTGTTTTCAATTCCAGTTTTCTTCAGAAATTCCAGATTGATGAGGATATTGTAGAAAAAATTCGGGATGATGATGTCACGATGTTGTATTTCGCCGCCCAATGGCTCCGATTCGCCCTGTTCGGGAAAAAGGGTTTTTTGAAAATCGATAAGGATTTTCTTGAAAAGAAGAAACATGAAGTCTTGAGTAAAGGAAAACCTGAGAAATGAGAATTTTTTCAGTCGTCTTCGCTGTCTTTTTGTTTTTTTGCTTTTTGCAACCACAGTCTGTCTTTGCTGATTCAACGGACCAGCACATAAAGAATCTCAAAAGTGACGATCCGGCTGTCCGGGCAAAGGCGGCTTTTGACCTTGGTTGCTCCTGAAACAAACCAGCGAGGGCGGTTCCGCCTCTCTTGGAAGCTTTGAAAGATCCTGATCCAAAGGTTCGTAGCGCCGCCGCAGAAGCTTTGGGTTTTTTCCCAAACCACAGCGATGATGTAAAGAAAGCACTGATCACGGTCCTAAATGACCCTGACGTGGCTCCCAGGCGTGCGGCGGTCCTTGCTTTGGGTCGTGTTGGTGAAAGAGACCATTCCGTCGAGGAATTGATAAAGAAGTATCTGGATGATCCAGACAAACAGACTCAAATGAATGCCACCATCGCTATGGCGCTGCTGGGAACTTGGAATGACACAGAAATTCCCGTTCTGGCTGAAGCCCTCGGGAACAAGAATGAATCCACAGCCAAGGGCGCAAGCAAAGCGCTAGCCATGATAGGGGAGCAAAAACCTGAAAGGGTGATACCCGTTCTCGTTGAAGCGCTCGACTCAAAGACACCGGTTGCCGCTGTCCACGCTCTGCCGGCGCTTAAAAAACTCAAGAAACACGCTGGTGAGGCATTACCCAAAATCATTGCCATGTACGAGAAGTCCGATGAGGACACCCGGTCTGACATTCTTGACGCTGTAAGCGCAATAGATGAATCTGGAGACTTTGCTGTCCCTATTTGCCTGAAGGCCCTGAAAGAGAATAACCCGCTTGACAGGAGGGAGGCGCTGATAGCCTTGATGCGCTTTCGTACAAAAGCCCCTGCGTTTTTTGACTCCCTTATAGAAGAACTAAAAGACAAGGATATTGAAAACCGTCTCCTGGCTTTGGGACTCATCAGGGGACTTGGGACAGATCTAGGTAAGGCGGCCCCAGAGATCATCCCGTTGCTAACAGATCCTGACATGCGAGTGAGGAATTCCGCGATATCTACGCTCGGCTCAATTAAATCTCCACCAGCCGAAGTTATAGAAGCTTTGCAAAAGACCCTAAACGACAAGGACTATAGAACCAGGATAGCCGCAGTTAACGCTTTGCGAGTCATTGGCAAATCAGAACCCGAAAGGATTACGCCCATTTTGGAACAGGCGCTAAGCGCTGAATCCTATGATCCTGTAAAACGTCTAATAACCGCCGCATTGGAAGAATTGAAAAATACGAGCCTGGCTACAAAACCATAAATATCGGAGCGCCTCGATTCTTGTCTTTTCGAGGCGCCCGAATTATCCCTTCCCAGATAGCATTAATGAATGCATGGAAAATTGCTGAATGCCTTAGGGCTTTTGAGCAAGGGACATGTCGTAGAAACTGACAGGTCTGGTCTAGTTGCAGGTTACATTGGACAAACAGAAAATAAAACAGATGAAAAAAACAAAGAAGCTCTGGGAGGCATACTTTTTATTGATGAAGCATACTCATTGTTTAAGGGCGATGATGCTGGTTGGGACTTCGGTAATGATGCCGTCAGTATCCTTTTGAAACGCATGGAAGACTATAGGGATGATTTTGTAGTGATAGTGGCTGGGTACGATAGACCTATGGAAGAATTGTTGGAATCGAATGAGGGTTTGAAGAGTCGTTTTTCAACTCATATCCACTTCCCTGACTACTCTCCTAAAGAGCTTCTCGAAATATTTAAACTATTTTGCAAAGATAATCATTATCAGGTTCAGGCTGCTGCTCTTAAATTAGTTCAGCATATCCTTGAGAATGAATACCAAAATCGTGATGAAACATTTGGAAATGGGCGATTGGTTAGGAACCTTTTTGAAAGTATCAAGAAAAATCATGCTGTTCGAATATCTAAGACATTAAAGTCTCCCAGTGACAAGGATCTCTGTGCTATTTTACCAGAAGACATCCAACCATTAAGACAAGATCCGGTAAAGGCTACTAAAAGTAATAAAACTAAATTACGCTCAGTGAAATAGGGGTTTTGCTGTTGATAAAACACCCCAAAAATACTCTGGGAGATGGCGCCACAATCAATCCTCTCGCTGGTAAATGATGGCATGGATACAAAATCAGAGGATAAAATCAAGATGACGCCATCCCATAACTTCTTCAAGCAACAAAAAAACACCCTGTATTTATAACTATTAATGTAAAGGATTTTTAGGGGCTCCCCCAAGACCTTATACTAAGGTGCGGAATGTGAGTCTAAACCGAGGAGTAACC
>JACWAG010000512.1 GCA_014874425.1 Syntrophaceae bacterium
GACTGTGGGCACGGCCATGAAGAGCGTCAGGTCGCCGCGAGAAATGCGATTCCAAACTTCAGCAGCGTCGAATTTTGGAAACATCTCGCATTTAGCCCCTACCCACAAGGCGCAAGCGATTACGTTGACAATGCCATGGATATGATGAAGCGGCAAAACGTTCAGGATGTGGTCATCCGCTGTCCATCCCCATGCCTCGACAAGACTTGTAATCTGAGCCGCAATATTTTCGTGGGTGGAAACAACCCCTTTGGGTTTTCCGGTGGTACCGCTTGTATAGAGAATCATGGCTCGTCGTTTAGGTGAAATGGATGGTAAGTGTCCAGTGGAATGATCGATGGCCTCTGTGCTCAAACCGAATCTAACGCCGTGTTCGAGCGCTATAGACTTGAGTGGGTCAACAAGTTCAGGATGAGCGATTACGGCCACCGGATTAGTGTCCTCGATTACATATTCCAATTCCGGCCGAGGGTGAAAAAGAGATAACGGGGTCGCAATCCCTCCTGCACGCCATATCCCCCATTGTAAAGCTACATAATGCCATCCTTGAGGCGCTAGAAAAGCAACCGGCCTCTCCTTTAAATCCACCGACCCGTTTAAGAGAAATGACGCCACCTTTTCTGAGGCGTCAACAAGATCCTGATAACTAAAACTACCTTCCGATGCGATGATTGAGGTTCGTTGCGCAAATTGAGCAGCTCTATCTGTGAGAAGTATAGACATGAAGCCTCCAAAATTGTAGAGATTCCAGTTGTAAAAAGGTTAACAAACTGGTTCAGCTTTCTTCAGGGCCATGCAACCTATGCCCGCTGCAAGGGCTACAGCGGCAAGGACATAGAAGCCGCTCATAAAAGAACCCGACAAATCCACCAGTCGTCCAATTATAGGCGGCAAAATCATGACTCCGGCGGCGCCCCATGTGTTGACAAAACCCATTGCTACGCCTGGAGTCGCTGGACAATTGTCTCTGGCGCCGTTAAAGATACCGGCGAACGGTAGCCCGGCCATGACACCGGTGAAGATGATGGCAGGGAAAGCCATGCCCAGTGTTTTTGATATAGCTATCCATAGGAAGCCAAGAGCTAATCCTGCGCATGACAGGATTAAAAGCAGCTTGGTGGAGCAAATTCTCTTCTCAAGGATTACACCGCCCAGAGGACGGGAAACGATCCCGAGCAATAACACGGTTGAACCAACGATTCCGGCTGTTTTGGGATCAAGATGGACAATCTTGATCAGGAGAGTATTGACCCATACGCCAGCCGCAATTATAGCCCCGAAACTTCCAAATTGGGCCAGGGACAGTAACCAAATGTTTGGGTTTGCCAGGACATTGGTCCAGTTGATCTTGGGACTGGTGGTATGAATGGGGGTATCGGGAGCGAAAAAATACCATAGTATCATCAGAATCCCGGCCATTGCGCCGGTTATGATGAAGACGTTGTGCCAGCCCACCGCAGTCAGAAGTTGAGGGACGCCGTAAATTACAAATCCCGAACCAAGGAGAATGGACCCTCCATAGATGCCTTGAGCACGTTGCATTTCCTTACCGGCAAAGAACGTAGGAACGTAGCGTGCCCCCGCTATAAAGGCAGCCCCTGTGCCTATTCCGATTATGAATTTCAATACCAGAATTTGGTAGTAGGAATTGGAAAAACCTATGGCAAAATTGCCGATCGTTATGATTCCGAGGGAACACAGCGCAACTTTATAAGGTCCCAGCTTGTCAGCCAATGCTCCGCCGGGTATCTGAAGGGCGCCGTGGGAGAGAAAGATGGCGGTTGTCAAAAAACCTGCCATAGCAAGTGTAATGTGAAGGTCCTTCACAAGAGTAGGCACCAGAGGGCCATGGTTGGTGTAATTTGCCGAAAAAACAAACCCAAGCGCGGTGATGAACCAAAGCGCTTTCCATCTCTGAGCCCAGAACACTTCCATATCCATTTGTTTCTCCTTCGAGCCGAATTGGGAAATGTATAAAAATCTGCTAACCAGTTCCCCAGACCAACAATGTAGTGAATTATCGCGGTTGTTCCGATCACCTCCTCTTGGTAATCTTTTTCATGAAGGACAAAAGTTCCAGGTAGTCTAGACAAACAATCCCTAACGAGCGCTTTGACGGCAAAAGCTCGCTATATGATTCTTATTCCTGAAACGTCTTCTATTCGATAGATTCGGTTTCTCTGTCTACTAACCAATTTCAGATTCAGAAAACGAACTTTATTCTTTCTGTTTTTCTTCGGCGTCGTAAATTGCCAAGGCTACACGCTGCGCCATTAAATGATCATGCATGATTTTTTCGGCTGCTGAAGGGTTCTGATTTTGAAAGGCCGCCATAATAAGGCGGTGCTCCTTGAGAGAAGCTTCAAGTCGCCCTGGCATTTTTAACTGTCGCCCGCGTAAGAGCTTGAGAAATTTACGGAGGTCTCCAACAGTTTTTTGTAACCACAAATTGCCAGCCAATTTTCGAACAGCCTCGTGAAAGATGTAATTCTGCTCGTAGAATCGATCTACATCCCGTGCCGCTGCAAATTTTTCCAACCTGGAGTGGATTTCCTTGAGTCGTTTGATGTCTTTAGGCTTGGCTTTACGCACTGCGTCATAGGCGCAACGGCCTTCTAGCAGCGCCATTACAGGGAATATTTCGTCCAGGTCCTGTTCCGTAAGCTCGGCTACGAAACAGCCTCTACGGGGTCTTAACACCACCAAACCTTCACTATTCAGCACTTTTAGGGCTTCACGAAGAGGCGTGCGACTTATTCCAAAGGATTCAGCCAAGGCCTGTTCATCAATCCATTCACCGGGCTTGAGATCGTAGTTGTAAATCCTTTGTCTGAGACGCTCCACAACTTCCTGGTAAAGGACGGTTGTAGCGATGGGTGAATTCATCAACCTGAACCCCAATTGCATTTATAATTCATAATTATGAATTATCTTCATCGAAATCGTCCTTGTGTCAAGAAATATCTGGATTCAACACGAACAAAAATCTATAAGATTTTCTATCCTCTTGTGAAACTGATTGCAGGCTAAAGAATGGTTTGTATGACTCGTACTGAAATTAGAATGTCATGTGTCCTTGCGGTCGTTTTTGCGGGTTCCAGACTGTTGTTCCGATAATTGTCGCTGAACACCCAGAAACTTCCATAACAATTGCGAACAAAAGCAGTAACCAGGCAATCATGTCCGAAACTCGCTTCCTAAGGTATTGTATAAATATTTCTACCACTTCACATGTGCTGGGTCAGGCAAACCTATCAAGTTTTGTTCCTTTCAGATTTGTGATTGTAGTTGTGTGGATGAGTGGAAAGCCCGTTTCCCGGCATGCCTGAGCCTGTAACTTTCTTCATTTGCTTCGAGGACGTGGACTCTATGGTCACCAGGATTGGATGGTAATAACTCAATCCGCATCCAATATTTCACGAACCTTAGTCAAAACCTGTCTCATGTCGTACGGTTTCTGGACGAATCCTTTGGGCCCGGTAATTCCGAAATTAGCGGATCCAGCCGCAGAATGACCGCTTGACATAATAACCTTGGCGCTGGGATTGATCCGTAGGATCTCGGTCAAACATTGTCTGCCATCCATTACAGGCATAATCAGATCCAGAATGATCAACGATATTTTCTCAGGCTCCCTTTGATAGATCTCCAGGGCTTCTTTGCCATTACCGGCAATGATGACGTTATAACCAAAGCGGTTAAGGAATGTTGCCCCCAAGTCCCTGATAACCTCTTCATCATCTACCAGGAGAATAGTTTCGGTCCCCCTTGGAATGGGGCATTCCATTATAGGGATATCCTGATTTCGTTCTTTATCGTCGGCAGGAAAATAAATCTTGAACGTGGTTCCCAGACCGGACTCGCTATAACAAGTAATGTGACCACCATGCTGCTTGACGATGCCATGGACAATCGCAAGTCCTAATCCCGTCCCTTTTCCCGGTTCTTTAGTGCTGAAGAACGGCTCAAATATATGAGATAGTGTTTCCTTGTCCATCCCATGGCCGGTATCAGAAACCATCAGCAAGACGTAACGTCCCGGTTTGGATTCAATGTGCTCCCGGCAATATTCCTCGCCCAATTCCACCATTTCAGTTTCAATGCTCAGTGTCCCGCCATTCGGCATTGCGTCTCTGGCGTTTACTCCGAGATTTATTAAAACTTGACCTACCTGAGACGGATCGGCATTGATTGATTCGAGGTTTCCTTTGAAATGTAAGTTAATATTCACGGTCTTTGGAATTGTACGAGATAACAGGCTGCGAACCGATGTTACTTCCTGATTCAAGTCCACGGGTACATATTTTGTTTCAACCTTTCTACTAAAAGTCAGCAAGCTACTAACCAGATCGGCCCCCCGCTTTCCCGCCTGATATATTTTCTGCAGATCAGCATAGTCAGGTTCCCCTTCTTTCTTGCGTTCGAGCATTAAGTCGGAATATCCCAATACCACTTGCAGGAGGTTGTTGAAATCGTGGGCTACTCCACCTGCCAAAGTCCCCACCGCTTCCATCTTCTGGGCCTGGAATAGCTGCTCTTGAAGCTCAATCTGTTTGCTCACGTCACGTTTTAGCGCTACAAAGTTGGTCAGCTTACCTGATGTGTTATAAACCGGCGATATGGTAGCGTCTTCATGGTATTCAGTCCCATCCTTTTTCTTGTTGATAAAACGTCCAGACCATATATTCCCGGCATTAATGGTCCGCCAGAGACTCTCGTAAAAATTATCATCTTGTTTGCCACTATTGAAAATATTGGCTTTTTGGCCGAGGAGTTCATCGCTACTGTAGCCGGTAACAGATTCTTCAGCCGGGTTGACATATTTAATTACCCCTGTAGCGTCAGTAATGATGACACCTTCAGCCGCCTGTTCAATCGCTGCGAAGAGAAGTCTGTAGCTTTCTTCAGCATATCTGAGATTTGTAATGTCACGAATTGTTCCAAACACTGAGTTCTTTTCGGCGTCATAGTGGGCCATCGAGCGAATATCAACAATTTGATTATCATTTGCTCTCCCTATTTTGAACTCAATGTCATAGGGAGCGCCATCTCTGACAAGCCTGGTTAATGCGGCATCGAGCGATGATCTGTATTCCGGTAACGGAAATTTCTGTATATCGTGAAGAGTCAGTTCTTGATGCCCCACGCCGTAAATCTTCCTCGCTCCATCCGACACAGTGACTTTATTTGTGGAGAGATTGACCTCCCAATTACCTAATCCAGCGATAAGTTCTGCTTTGCTGAAACGAAATTCGCTCTGCAGAAGCTCTTCTCTAACTCGCTTCTGTTCGGTAATGTCGACAATCACGCCGATCAACCCAAGAACATTGCCTTCGGAGTCCGAGTACGTAGACTTGTGGAAAATTATATCGTGAACAACGCCTCGTCCATCCTGTATGGGCGTGCTATAGACCTGAACACCTGGATTATGAAAGAGTTCGTTATCCTTTGCGAAATAGACTGTCGCCAACTCTTCCGGGTAAATCTCAAACACAGTCTTGCCTACAAGTTCCCGGTTCGGCTTGCCGTAGAATTCCTCAAATGACTTATTGAAACCAACAAATATACCATCTGTATCCTTGTAGAATATCGGCAGCGGAATAGCGTTTATCAGTGTGTCGAGAAATGCGTTGGTTTCCAGTAATGACATCTCTGCCCGCTTCAGATCAGTGATGTCCACGAGTCCACCATAGAGAATAAGACTATCAGGAGACCCTGATTCTAAAACACATTGAGCGAACGAAGAAACCCACACGACGCTCCCATCTTTGTGACGCACCCGTAGTTCACAGGAATCTGATGCGCCTGGAGGAATACCCATGACGTGAATGTCAAAAATAGGCAAATCTTCGTCAATAACCAAGTGACGCCAACATGTTAGAACCTTGATCTCATCCACCGAATAACCGAGAGTTCGTTCAGTGGCCCCTGTAATCCAGTCAATGGAATAGGCTGCGTTGGTTGACTTACGGCAGGAATAGGCGACATCCGAGGTAAGGGACGAGACACGTTGGTAACGATCCTCAGCCAACTTACGCTCCGTGATGTCATTGTGAAGCCATAATCGGCCGTAGCGGCGCCCATCAATGAAAAGGGGAATGAAATCTCTTATTAAGGTTCGGCCATCGTTTAAGGTGATCTCTTCACCCTTTACAGGGAGCCCGCGATGCACGAGTGTCCGTATACGATTAATCGCTTCCTCCGGTTCAGCGAAAGCGTTTTTGATCCTTTGAATTATTTCAGGCGGCGTAAGTCCATGCAGTTTACCCGGAGGATCCTGAATATCAAATAAATCACAAAACGCCTGGTTGGCAAAATCTACTTGCCCCTCCTCAGACGCAACCAGCACTCCTCCATACATGCTTGAAAGGATCGCATGGTAGCGCTGGGCCGACATAGATAATAACTCTTCAGTTCGTTTGCGTTTGGTAATGTCCGCAATCACTCCGATAGTCCCAATATGATTTCCATTCGCATCTTTGATAGAGGAAATCGAAAGGTCACCCCAAACAACCTCTCCGTTTTTCCTCAAATAACGCTGCTCAAACCTGCAAGAATCTCTTTCCATCATTGCGATGGAATCC
>JACWAG010000059.1 GCA_014874425.1 Syntrophaceae bacterium
ATTTTAATCCGTCCAGCATGCCTCTGGCATGTTCTTCGAGGATTTCCCTGATGGTTGTTCCCATAGGAAGCTCCCAGGCCCCGGGCTTCTTTACTTTTCCGCTAACACCAAAGATTTTGGTCCCGCCATCTTTACATTTGCTCAGATTCTTGAACCATATTGAGCCATTATTAATAATATGGGGTATGTTGCAAAGGGTTTCAACATTGTTTAGCAGTGTGGGCATACCCCAAAGGCCTGACTCTGTCTGGCGGGGAACCTTGTGTCGTGGAACAGCCCGATTGCCTTCAATGGAATTGGCCAGCGCAGTCCCCTCGCCACAGATATACCTGCCCGAACTCACATGTAGCCTAAGCTCAAAATTAAAGCCCGAGCCAAAAATGTTGAATCCCAGGTAACCCTTTTCATACGCTTCCCCAATAGCCTTCCTGATGCGTTCAGCGGCTAGAGTATATTCAGACCGTATAAAGATGTAACCAATTTCAGTATCCACTGTGTAAGCGCAGATTATCAGTCCCTCAATCAGTTGATGAGGGTTTCCTTCCATCAAAATGCGATCTTTAAATGCGCCTGGTTCCATTTCGTCCGCATCAGCTATCAGATATCGAGGCCTGGGACTGTTTTGCGAGGAAGGCATGGAACTCCATTTAAGACCGGTTGGAAAACCGGCGCCTCCTCTTCCCCTAAGGTTCGAATCTTTCACCAGTTGCAAAATATTGTCAGGAATCAGAGTCCTGAGAGATTTTCGGCAAGCCTCATAACCACCAACTTTCTCATATTCGGCCAGGTTAAGTGGGTCTCCGCCAATTGTAATATGTTTGGTTAGAGGTCGCTCCATTTATGTCTCTATTCGTAGCCCCCAAGTATCGCTTCGATTTTATCCCGGTCCAGATAACCGTACAATTGCCCGTCGATCATAATTGCGGGGGCCTGTTCGCATGCCCCGAGACATTGAATCGGCAATAAAGTGAAACGACCATCCGACGTAGTTTCACCGAAACTTATGCCCAGCCGCTTTTGGATATGATCAAGAATGTTCTCAAATCCCATTATCCAGCAACTCACGCTGTCACATACAAGAATTATGTGCCTTCCCACTGGCTTACGATAAATCCGGTTATAGAACGTGGCCACCCCGTCCACTTCTTCAACGGTCAAATTCAGGAATTCAGCGACTTCCCTGAGCCGTTCGTCAGAGATCCATCCATGATGTCTCTGAACTATTTGCAGGGCTTCGAGGATCGCGCATCGTCTGGTGGGACATGCGCTGATTCCACAGTGTATTTCGGATTTGATTTCATCAGACAGCATTTCTAATGCTACCGGTCCACGTCTGCCAATACATAATCCACGCTCCCGAGAATCGCTATAAGATCAGCTATTGTTAATCCTCTGGTAATGGAGGGGACCATCTGAAGATGAGCGAAAGATGGAGTGCGAATTCGCACTCGATAAGCCATGGAATTACCATCACTGATCAAATGGTAGCTATTTGCGCCTTTTGTCGCTTCAATTCTGAAGAAAGCCTCGCCCGGTGGGATTACTGGGCCCCAACTTACACTGAGAAAATGCGTGATGAGAGTCTCGATATGCTTCATCGTATTTTCTTTACGAGGCGGAGTAGCCAGAGGATGATCGGATTTATAGGGTCCTTCCGGCATGTTTTTCAAACATTGTTCTATGATCCTCAGACTCTGCCGAAGTTCTTCCACCCTTACAACAGCTCTGTCATAGCAATCGCCGTTATTAGTTGTAGGCACATCAAATTCGAGTTGATCATAACCAGAATATGGTCTTTTCTTGCGAAAATCCCATTCAAGCCCGCAGGCCCGCAGGCCCGGTCCGGTCACACCCCAGTCTATTGCCTCATTTAAAGTATAAGCGCCGATTCCTTTAGTCCTAGCCTTGAAAATAGCGTTCTGCATCACCAACTTGTCATATTCTGCCAACCGTGCTGGGAAGTATTGGATAAAATCTCTAACAAGCCTGTCCCAGCCTCTGGGAAGATCCTGAGACACCCCGCCGATTCTAAACCAGGCAGGATGCATGCGCCCGCCAGTGATGGCCGAAACTATGTCAAAAACACGTTCCCTGTCGTTAAACATGTAAAAAACCGGCGACATAGCACCGAGGTCTTGGGCAAACGTGCCGTACCACACGAGATGACTCGAAATGCGAAAGAATTCGGCTATCATGATGCGAATCATTTGAGCTTTTTCGGGAACTTGAATTCCGGCAAGTCTCTCTACGGCCTGAACATAGGCAAAATTGTTCATAACGCCGCCAAGATAGTCTATCCTATCCGTATAGGGTATGAACGTATGCCAGGATTGGCGTTCCGCCATTTTCTCCGCGCCGCGGTGATGGTAGCCGATGTCCATGGCCGCGCCCGCTATTTCCTCGCCATCAAGCGCAAGAATTATCCGAAGCAGGCCATGAGTGCCGGGATGTTGGGGCCCCAAGTTAAGGAACATAAAATCAGTGTCCTCACCACCGAATTTCATGCCCCATTCTTCAGGATGGAACTGCAAATCCTTTTCCAGAGATTCCGCTTTTTCCTCTGGAAGCTGGAAAGGCCCCATCTCTGTCGCTCGAGCTGGATGTTCTTTACGCAACGGATGACCTTCCCATGATGGAGGCATGAGGATTCGTTTTAGGTGAGGGTGACCATCGAACCGTATCCCGAACATGTCCCAGATTTCTCGTTCGTACCAGTTAGCCGCTTGCCAGATATCGACAATGCTGGAGATGGAAGGTTTTTCGCCCTTAAGCGCCGTTTTAATACGGATGTCCATGTTTCGGTCAAAGGACAGAAGGTGATAGACAATCGTAAAGTCACTGTCAGGCTGATCAAGTCGGTGAGAACGAAGCCTTTCATCTATGGCCGTCACATCGTAGAGCATCCCGAACGGTTTAGGAATATCCTCCTTGAGGTAGCGCAGGACTTCATGCGAGCTTTCTTTAGGCGCCCAGACCGTTGTGACATCATCAAGGGTAGCCTGGGGCGTAAAAATCCCTTCTCCGAATCGAACTCGTAATTGC
>JACWAG010000060.1 GCA_014874425.1 Syntrophaceae bacterium
GCATTTATCTTGTGTATGCCCGGATCATGAGAAGCGTGATGACGCGCAGGCTTTCCTGAAGTATGTCCTACAGGTCTTATCATCACTCCCTGCGGATAAATGGGGCCAAATATACGGGCTGGCCAGTTCCAGCCACGAGAAATTCTAAGTTGAAGCAGCAAATTTATTAAAGAGAGACAGAAAACCAGAAAGAGTATGCCGTAAGCAAACGAAGAAAAATGGGTGACAGCGTAAAAAAGGCTGGACCTCTCCTCCCCCGGCATAGGGGAGTTCGCTGAAAAACACGTAGAACTCATTAGGCTGTACTGCAAAGCGCTTGCTAAGCAGAAGATGGAAGCTTTCATAAACAATTTGGGAAAGCTCAGTCGAAACGTTTTTGACCAAGACCCTAATTGTCCGGAATAATATTTACAGAGGCGCTTCAGTGACAACGGACCAAATCTCCTGATATCAAGTCCGACCTTTAACTAGAATCGCCGAGGCGTTGCAACAATACTTCGTTTGCGTGCTCTATCATCTGATTCATAGAAAGTAAACGAAAAAATTAGCGATTCTTTCGAAGAAGCGAACAACATCTCAAATTTTTGATTATGAAGGGGGCGTAAATTGAGTTGAGGTCAACGTCTTATACTAAATACTATAATAAAAACAAAGTCTAATACATTTAAAAATGATATAACTTGAATAAAACAATCTTTTACCTTGATTTTTATACAAAATATGGTATTACGTTTCTCGAATAAGGCTGTAGCCTATTCCTGTACATCTTTTCGAGGAGTTGCCCCATGAAAAAAGCCGCAATATTCTTACTTGCCGCCTCAGTTCTGCTAATAAGTTTTGGATCGAGTGTATTTGCTGAGGACCTGGCATCTCAAATCACCGCGCTACAGCAAAAAGCTGAGCGTGTTGAAGCCCAGATAAACCAGGCTAGACAACAGAGTGACGGAACTATGGACCAGCAGATCAAGTCCCTGATGAGTCAAGCCGACAATTTGATCAAACAGAGAGTCCAAATGGATTCGCAGATATCCAAGATTGATTCTCAAATTGACGAGATAAAGAATTCCGCAAAAAGCAACCTTGCCAGGCAGGTCAAGAGCTATGATCAGGAATTAGTCCTTCTAAAGTCACAGATCTCTTCTCTCAACGCCAAGAAGTGGGCTGAAGAAGCTCAAAGAATGAAGGAAGAAGACGCAAAGAATCAGCCGAACCAGAACGCTGTAGCGCCGGCGCCCAAACCAGCGACCGTCCCCGGACCGGCTGCCCAGAAGTAACAAATCTTAAGAACTGTCAACTAGGTAGTCTTTTCTCATAAGGCCGATGCGATCCAATTTGTGTCGGCCTTTGTTTGTCACGTTGGAACAAAACCAATTACCACGCCTTGTTTAACAAGATAGGCGAGTATCTAATAAACGGCATTATATTCCAACCCAAGGCGATATATAATAATGTAACATATAAATTAATTACAATAACATGTTAATATATTATATTAAATTAGTTGACTTTTGTGTCCAAACAGATAAAATATTCGGTATGTTTAAACGTTAAGCGGCTAACTTAAAATATGACAAATCTAAATCTTTGCTTTTCAATCATTCTGTCATTAATTGTGCTGTCGGGTTGTTCCTCGAACTTAGCCGCAATAAAATCCTCCGTAGCTCATGCCTCATTCCAGAAACCGACAACTCAAAAGACTGAGAAGAGCAAGGTTCCGACCGATGAGGAAGGAGCTTTTCACGTAGTAAACAAAGGTGACTCACTTGTTCACATATGTGATGTTTACGGGTTGGACCTGAAATCTGTAGCTCTCGTCAACAAGTTGTCGCCTCCTTACAAGCTGTCTGGTGGCGAAACCTTGTTTCTGCCTGCTTCCGCGTTATTACCTGATACGAATTTGACAAAATCTCCAAATCAGACCGGGCCCATGTTAGGCGGCGCTGATTCCAAGTCCCGGTATTTTGCCGCAAGCGCAATTAGGGGTTTGAGGCACCCAAGCGTCCCGGAGCTGAAATTCCCTGTGCCTCACGGGGTTTTGACTTCGCCCTTTGGGTTTCGTTGGGGAAGTTTTCATAAAGGGTTAGACATAGCAGCGCCTATTGGTAACCCCGTTTTAGCTTGCGCCGAGGGGAAAGTCATTTATACAGGGAGTCAGAAACGATTCAGGAGATATGGAAACGCTGTTTTAGTGGATCATGGAAAAGGCGCCTATACTTATTACGCCCATTTGTCCAACATCCTTGTGAAACCTGGACAGGTTATCCGTAGAGGGCAGAAAATCGCTCTAGTAGGCAACACCGGTAGATCCACCGGGCCACATCTTCATTTAGAGGTGAGAGTCGCCAACCAAATGTATAATCCGTTGGCCTATTTTTCAGCCAATGACATGGCTGGGATGAAGGTAGCAAAGCGATTTGCGAATTCTCCCATGGGGCCTGTGTTGGCCCACTGGAAAATCCCTGATCTTGTTTCGGCGAACCTCCCTTGAAAATGACTGATTAAGCTTATTCGAACTCAAAAAGGGGAAAGCAGAGAAGTTTTTGCGCTGAAAAGACAAGCTCAAGCAGACGCGTAACAGATTTAAATCTCATGCTTTTTCCTTGACAAGCAGCTTTGTCACAACTAAACTGACCTTTCATTTCAGTTTTTACCACAACTTCGAAAAGACACCCCCACACATGAGATTGGAGGTCTGAAGGATTTTCCGACTCGTACTCGGGGCGTGCTTTAAACAGGACATAATGTTCAAGGAGGACTACAAATGTCGAAAAGCAAGTTGGTGAGACCTCACGGTGGTGGGGAATTAAAACCTTTGATGCTATCAGGCGCGGCGTTGGTGGAAGAGAAAAAGAGAGCCGGAACTCTCAAGAAGATTAATATCTCATCTAGAGAAACAGGTGATCTCCTTATGATGGGTTGCGGCGCGTTCACACCACTTGAAGGTTTCATGACGAAAGCGGACTGGAAAGGCGTATGCGACGAGTTCAAGATGGCTAACGGTCTATTTTGGCCTATTCCAATCACTGTTTCTACTGATGATGAAGCTGTTAAACAAGGTGATGAAATAGCTCTGGTCGACTCTGATAACGGTGAAATAGTCGCCACCATGAAGGTGACTGAGAAATACACCATCGACAAAGCTTATGAATGCAAGAAAGTCTTCACCACGGATGACATGGAACACCCTGGCGTGCAGAAAGTCATGGCCCAAGGGAAATATAATCTTGCCGGTCCTGTGAAGGTGCTAACCGAAGGTGGGTTCCCGGAAGAATTTGGCGATCTCTATGGTACGCCCGCTGAAACAAGGGCGATATTTGAAAAAAATGGTTGGAAGCGAATTGCGGCCCTTCAGTTACGTAACCCTATGCACAGGTCCCACGAATTTCTGGCCAAAATCGCCGTTGAAGTGATGGATGGAGTAATCATCCATCAGTTACTGGGCAAGCTGAAACCTGGTGACATTCCGGCGGATGTTCGTGTAGCAGCCATTAACGCTCTCGTCGACAACTATTTTGTTAAAGGCACTGTCGTAACCAAGGGCTATCCTATGGAAATGAGATACGCCGGCCCCAGGGAAGCCCTTTTGCACGGTGTCTTCAGACAAAACTATGGTTGCAGCCATCTCATCGTAGGCCGGGATCATGCCGGCGTAGGCGATTATTACGGACCATTTGACGCGCAAAAGATTTTTGATCAAATTCCTGAAGGATCACTTGAACTTCAGCCTCTTAACATCGATTGGACGTTCCATTGCTTCAAATGCGGAGGGATGGCTTCCATGAGGACATGTCCTCATGGAAAGGCTGACCGGTTGCTTCTTTCAGGAACGATGGTGCGGAAGACCCTGTCCGAGGGTGGACAGTTGCCGCCTGAGTTCTCAAGGCCGGAAGTGGTGGCCATCTTACAGAAGTATTACCAGGGTCTGGAAGAAAAGGTTGAGGTTAAGTTGCACGGAGCGGCTACCGGCGACGTGAAGAAGTAATACCCAGCATAAAAAATGTTGAACCGATGCCCGATCACCGGCTTTATGTCGGTGATCGGTTTTTTTTGGCTCGGATTGCGACGCGAAGACCCGATACCAGATCCTTGACGTAATAATATAATGACGCGTACAATGCCTTTGCTCAAGATGAATAAATTTAACATATGAGATGACAATGCTCGAGATAAATGTCTCCAGCAGGTTCGCCACCTTTCTTGAAAGCTCTACGACATGAAAGATCTTTTTGAAAAGTGTTATTCCTTTAAACGAGATCAAGAAGCAATTGAACTAGGGTTTTACCCTTATTTCAAAGCGATTTCGGCTTTGGATGGCCCTCACGTTACGGTAAACGGCCGTGACATGATAATGATTGGTTCAAACAACTACCTGGGATTGACAACCCACCCCAGAGTCAAAGAAGCGGCAATGAAAGCGCTGGAGCGGCATGGGACAAGTTGTTCCGGTTCAAGGTTCTTGAATGGTACTTTGGAGATGCACGAACAGTTGGAAGCTTCTCTAGCGCAATTTGTCGGCAAAGAGTCGGCCCAAGTTTTCACAACCGGTTTCTTGACCAACCAAGGCGTGATAGCTCCACTATTATCCCGTACAGATACAGTTATAGTCGATCGTCTTGTTCATGCGAGCGTCCTGGAAGGGGTTCGTCTCTCATTTGGAAAAGTTCGGCGTTTCCGTCACAATGATATTGAATCCTTGAGAAGAAATCTAGAGGCCAGCGCGGATTCTGATGGGGTGCTGGTAATTGTAGATGGTGTCTATAGTATGGAAGGGGACATTGCTCCATTACCCGAAATTGTAGCGGTAACCAAGGAATATGGCGCTCGTATAATGGTTGATGACGCTCATGGTTTGGGGGTTCTTGGCAAAAATGGACGAGGAACACTTGAACATTTCAACCTAATTGACAGGGTTGACTTGGTAATGGGAACGTTCAGCAAGTCACTAGCGTCATTGGGAGGTTTTGTTGCGGGTGACGCCGCTGTAATAAACTACATCAGGCACAATTCGCGCGCTCTGATATTTTCCGCGTCAATGCCACCATCGGCAGTGGCGGCTGTAAATGCCGCATTAGAGGTAATTCAAGCTGAGCCGGAAATCCGCGACCATCTATGGGAGAATACCAATTTTCTGATGCGACACATAGTTGAGCTAGGATTCGATACAGGGCCCACGGAAACACCTATAGTGCCTATAATAGTGGGAGACGACGCCCGCGCATGTATCTTTTGGCGCCTTCTTTTCGACGAAGGGCTCTTTACTAACTGTGTAGTTTCTCCAGGAGTCCCGCCCGGATCCCAAAGGATACGAATGTGCCTTATGGCCACTCATTCTCGGGAGGACCTTGAGAAGGTAGTTGAGATTTGCGGACGCGTAGGCCGCCAGATAGGATTGATTGGTTAAGGGAGGAAGTCGAATGCTTTTGAAACAAACCGTTTGGGAGATATCTCGGAAATGCGCGGCGGCAGCCAAATCCCATGGGCGCGCTTTGCTTTTGTCGTTGACGGTTTTCTCGCTGCTTACTGCTTTTAGTGTATCTCCATTGTTCGCTGTAGATGAAAATTCCGCAAATAGGACAGCCGATAAAAGCGTTCAGACTCAAAACCTCTCACCAGCGTCGATTGAGAAGAGATTCGAAAAGATTGAAAATACTCTTGAATCTATAAAAGTAACCGGTGAGAAAGCTGAGGACCGCAGTTATTTCAACAAACTCGCAAGCTATGAAGTTATTAAATATTTAAAGATGATGGTCTTGTTGTTGGTGTTAATAGCTCTTGGGTTCCCATTGGCCATATGGTTGTTGAACAGAAGTAGGTACTTTAAATCATCAGACGGGTCCCAGGAACTTGCCGAAACCCTAATAACGATTGAGGAACGCCAGGTTAAGCTCGCAAATATCCTGAAGGAAATTCAGGGTGAGATTGACTACCTTCACACCATGTCCGCTCCTGATCTTAAAAACTTGATCCAGCAGGCAGAGAATTATCTAAAATTGAACGAAAGTGATCTGCAAAAGGCTGGTTCAAAGCAGGAGCCCGAGAGCAAATAACTTTTAGTGGAATATGTAAATCCAGAACTGAAAATTATCTGGCTATGGAGTCAATAGTTTCGAGAAGATTTCGGATATTGTCTGTTTGAGTTCCCTTGTTTTCGTACAAAACATCCTGCACCGAAAAATCAGCTCCATAAAAAGCTTCGTTAGTCTTTCTATCTGGTTGTATAATGCCGCTGTTAATCGACAAACCTGCAAACAGCCCTTTTGTCTTTGAATAGGATAGAATTTGAGACTTGAGTCTCAAATTCGTGTCCACTGACGCATCTCCGCCAAGTGGTCCTGCGCTGACGGATACATCGACCCCAAGTATAAGTTTTTCCTCCAACAATCTTTGGAGCCCTGTCTCATCCATAAACAATAGAATTAAATCTATCGATTGGGCGCCCAACTGTAGCCCAATACTTCCGCCCCGAAAAATAAAGAAAGCAGGATTTGACCATCTAAGAGTTTCCTGGTCTCTTCTCAATATTATGCCTCTTCCCAATTCTATTCCTAACAACGCTCCAATGTTGAGGACGCCTGGGAATATGGCCAGGCCATGTGTTTTTTGAAACAATTCTTTGGGAACATGTTTGTCAGGTATAGCCAAGATGTCTTTTAAGACCCTGTTACATCGGGCAATTTCGTTATCCGCATCGACAAACGCGGAATCGGCCCCATAGGCTGAAGAAAAAAACATTATGACAAATAGCGTCAGTAACTGGAGGCCAAGCTTCATGAAATTTTCCACCAATTCGTCAGACCAAATATTAATTCTAATAGAGACTTTAATGCCTGAAGGCCCTTTGACCGGTAAACATCATCGTAACCTGTGGTTTTGCTTCGTTGCAGGCCTGGATGCTGTCGTAATCACGGTCAGATCCACCAGGATGAACTATGGCGGAAATACCAGCATTGATGCCTACCTCGACACCATCCCTAAAAGGGAAAAACGCATCAGATACCATTGTTGAATTAAATAATCCAGCGCCTGCTTCGTTGGTTTCATGCTCAAGTTCAGACTTGATTTCCAAGTCCACTATTTCGTTGTAGGCCTTTTTGTAGCGTTCAAAGCATATTCTATCCCGGTACTTTACATGAGCTTTTATTGCAGCAAGCTCAGCCACACCGACTCGATCCTGCTCACCCGTCCCAATGCCCACGGTGCAACCATTTTTGACGTATATTACAGAGTTGGATGTAACTCCCTGTTCTACGGCCCACCCGAAGATCATGTCTTCAATCTCTCGCGGTGTGGGATGGCGTTCTATAAAATACCGGGTCCCCTTATAATTTGTCTCTGCGAGCTTCAAATCAGCGGCGGACTTCACAGTGTTAACCGGGGACTGTTGCACGATTATGCCTCCATCGATGAGCGATTTAAAATCTACAAACTTGAGTTCACTATATTGTTCAAGCTTATCAATCCTGGGTATTGAAAGAATCCTGAGATTTTTTCTTCTTGCGAGCATGTCAATAACCCCAGGTTCGAAATCCGGAGCCGCCACGACTTCCAAATAGTTTTCTGAGATCATTTCAGCAGCTTGAATATCTACTGGTCGATTGAATACAGCGGCCCCACCGAATGCGGCAATTCGATCCGCCATGTCGGCGCGATGATATGCGTCCGAGATTGTAGCGTCCGTGGCAACGCCGGACGGATTATTATGTTTCATGATTGCGCACGTCGGCTTGTTCATAAGAAATTTCAAAATATTAAGGGCATTGTCCACGTCGGTCAGGTTGATTTTACCGGGATGTTTTCCAGCCTGAATCATGTTTTCGTCCGAGATGCCACTGACAAGACTATATCCAGGTTGTATGAACTTGCAACCTCCCAGTTCAAGATTGCCGCTGCAGAGTTCATAAAGCGCTGCCTCCTGTCCGGGGTTCTCTCCATATCTTAACCCCTTTTCGACCACCGCTCCGCTTGAATCGGGTATCTTCCAGGATTTCTTTTTGTATTGAAGAGTTTGATGCCCGAAAGATATTGTCATTTCATCGGGAAAATGATCGTCCATAACCTTCTTGTATTGTTGTTTCAAATCTTCCATGATGATCCTTTCCTCGTTTAGCTTTAGACTCGGGAGAGATATCCCTTAATATAGCCGAACTCTGCCCGTTATCCAGGAAACGCCAAGCCGATTCTGCTCAAATTCAAGTAGGCACTTGACATATTGCCTATATTCTATCACTAATCAACGGAGATTATCCAAGATTATCGAGTGTCGACACCAATTTGGACACTCCATTCATTATAATCAAAGAACTGATTTGTGGAGCGATAAAGTGAAGAAAACAAGTTCGTTGCTTGGAATGTCGCTTGTTTTTATCGCCGGTGTCCTCACCGGCATAGGGATTTCGGCTTGGAAACTGGATTTAGGCGCCACAGGGGTCCATCAAGCCCAAAAGGGTCAAGAAAATAACCCCAAAGAAGAAATTAAAGGTCGTATCTCGGAAATGGAACATATCATGAAGTCCGACCCCAACAATTTACAGGTGTTAATTCAATTGGGCGGCGATTATTTTGACACGGGGCAATATGACAAATCCATTCAAACATATGACAAGGCGCTTAAGATTGACCCTAAGAATGCGGAGATAACAACAGACATGGCCGTGGCCTATCGCCGATTGGGAAAGACGGATGAATCCGTTAAACTGTTTCGCAAAGCCATAGAAATGGACCCCAATCAGACACTGGCCATGTTTAATCTTGGGATAGTTTTAAGAGACGACAAGAAAGACCTGCCAGGCGCTCTCAAAGTCTGGAAGACGTTTTTGGATAAAGCCCCTGATAGCCCACACGCTGTAATGATAAGGCCATGGGTCAAGCAGCTTGAAGAAAAGTTAGGAGCCAAGGAACCCCAATCCAAATGAAAACATATGAACAGATTAGATTACAGACCCTGCCTAATCTTCGGCGAGTCTATGAATCAGAAAGTCTGTGAGCGCAGTCAATCCGTGTGTCGGCATATAGTTACTCGCAGAAACATCGTACAGTATTTTGCTATAAGCAGGAAACTCCTCGTCGCTGTTCCAATGTATCAAAGCCACCGGTAAACGCGGAAATAGATAAAAAGTAAACCCGGTGTCTCCAAAATCATTGGGTCTACCCCCCCACTTCAAAGCTCTAGCGATTACGGAGTCACGACCTGCGCCGAAAAAAGCATCTAAAAGTTCCATCGTTGATTTTGCGAAATGGGCGCCTAAAATTGCTCCAAATTGAAGTGACCTCGGGTCGATCCACTGGTTCATTACTTTTACTGACGATCCCTGGTTCTCGGCAGCCGTAATGAGATACTGAAGAACCAAAACCTTCATGGTAACGGTGTCAAATTCCTGATGCTCAGCTCGTAAACGATAGGGAAGGAGATCAAGAGTAAACCAACTCGTAAGAAATGGAATAACAAGGCGTGGAATTCCATCACCGCCTCTGTAATGCGCGTCCGCCGTTTCGGCAATGGTGATGGGATCAATCCTCTGCACTTTATGAATCAATTCGTCATAGAACTCTTCCACGGCGGACGCGTTTTTTCCCATCTTTTCACGCGTAATCCAGACGCTATACTCATCAGAACCTGTCATTGTAACGTTACCCCTATCCTTAGTAACCAATCGATAAAAAGAGCCACTTCATATAAAATAAATATCGCATACGGCATGAAAAGTCCTTTGGAAAAACAGTTCAATAAAAAAAGACCCTCTTTACGGAGGGTCTTTTTTGAAGGCTGATTACAATCAGGTCGTGTGATGACGCAGGAAACTAAGATGTGGGTTCATCAAAAAGGTGTCGCAAAATCCAGAGTAACCACACCACCTAGAGTCCACGAACTTCTAAAAAGTGACAAACTGTACGTATCTTGCATAGCCGAATTGACTATTTGTCCACCGCCAAGATTGTCGATCTGGCCAGTACCTGAACTCTTGGCGTTTGCGGTATTCCATCTGGCAAAGACACCAGCTTGAGACGATCCGAAAAACTTCCTGGTATACTCACCAAATATCTCATAAAAATATCCGCCCTTATTGTAGTTAATGTTATCATACTCAAACCTTCCTACATTTGTGGTCAGGCCGATATTGCTGGAACCGAGTATAGTAGGAATTCCCAAGAACCTGACACTCAAATTTTGAACACTGTCTCTAAACGCGGTCTGAAATCCAATAAATGGAATAACAGCTCGGGATTCTACATTACCTTCGTCCTGATTTCCGAACACCATATAATTGTTAAAGTTGCTTGGATTAGTTACTGCCACCGAGAAGTAATCATACCTGACACCAGCTAGAATTGAGAAACCTGAACCGAGACAGGTTCCACTACAACTGGATCCGCCAAATGTGTATGCAAACGCGCCATCAACAAACCACCAATAAGGTTTGGCTCCCCAGTCAACTCCCATGAGGATAGGAAGGGAAGGTGCAACAAGGTTAGCCTCGGTAGTGTTGGTATTGGTATTAAGGTTGTCATATCCAGGAAACAGATACCAGCCGGTCGCTACCAAAGACAGATTCTCAGTTAAACAAACCGGGAGGGCGGTACCTAGCCAAAGGCCACCAATCGGGAGGTTGAGATTGATGTTTTGAATATTGGCTGCTCCCTGATTATCAGCGGTGAGCGACACACTGGTGTTACGGTTTTGAGGAATCCCCCAACCAACATAAAAC
>JACWAG010000061.1 GCA_014874425.1 Syntrophaceae bacterium
TATTGAAATGTCGGAGTAGAAATAAGTACTCCCATCATCCGCTAGCAAATCCCTCATCAGTACCAGGCGTTCATAAATCATGGCAATGAAAGAGTCAGCTCCTTTGCCCCATGTATCTCTATAAGCAATTTCTTCTAACACTCCGGGCTTCTTGGTAAAAGTGTCATCGCCAATATCAATATCCATAGAGAAATCAGCGCCAATATCAAACGGTGGGTCTATATAGATCAGTTTTATCCCGCCATTGTCCTCGATCTCTTTGCGTAATGGACCGTTCTTCAATGACGACAATATCAGCTTATTGTCACCCCAGATCAGTTTGTTTGTCCAACCCTTTTGCTGGCGGCCACGATGATCGAATAAATTGAAATTGGGGTCCGTGTCTTCAGTCTTTTCAGCGCGAGGTTCATCGATCTGCTCGATGACCTGAAAAGGAAGGACAATGTTGCAGATTTCATTTGTCTTACCGTTCCAGACTAATTCAACCTCACGTTTGTCGTCGAACAAGAGAAAACGGTATTTATCCGGCAGGGGTTTGTCTGCTTCAAGGCATTTGATAATTTCTCGTTTTTCATTGTCGGTGAGTTTCATTAACGCCCTCTTTATTGATGTAAAAGGCCGAAGTTCTCAAATCCACGCATAAACCATAACCATGTTTTTCACAGGTAATACGAACTTGTGGAGACTAGAATTTATGAAATAGCCATCATGACCGTTGACATGGCGTCAATAGTCAAAGTCTTCAATGTCCCATTCAGTAAACAACCTAAAGTTGATTCTAATTTCATTATCCTCGCCCACTGAACTGCGCCAGGGCCAAATACGGTTCCGAAGGTCACTCGGACTATCTACGATAGCCGCTGACCTAACATCGGCAATTCGATCCGGTAGCACTTGACAGATTTGCCCATCGTAAAGTTGTCCGGGCGAATGTAAACATGCGTCAATTCGTTCATTACAGACACTACACAGCAGTTTGGACACCGTCACTTCGGGACTAACATAACAGTGACCTGCGCCAAATCTAGAATCTATTGTTCGTCGAAAGTTATTGAGTTCAGGAATGATAGGGCCCTCTTCAACCGACGGAATGTGCAGCTTGACGAATTCCAATCGATCATGACAGTTACAATAAGAATGCCACGCCTTCTCTGTTTCCCTGGGATTCCGCAAATAGGATTCATCATGTGTGATGCGCATTAATTTGGAATAGTCTCTAATGGCCGCAAACAATATGCTCAACACCTTGCAATAGTTTCTGAGAGATTCGCCATTCTTAGCAGAAGACGTGTTACATGAATTTCCTCTCAGAAAATGAGCTATGGAGAGAGACGCAATTTCAACTTCTTCGAAACCACCTCTAGCTGAACAATCCAGAAAATGATTCAATAGTTTCTCTGCGCAATGCGACATCTTATTTACAGAGCATTCAGGACTAAGCTTCTCCATCGAGTTCACCAATCGCTTTAAGTATTTTTATCAGAGTTTCCGGGTCCCCTTGGAACTCTATCTTTGAGACGTTTTTGCGCCTGAAATATATGGTAGTGTGAATCACTTTTCTCTCTTCTGCTCGGTTTTCTTCTAACTGGTTGAATCTCCTATTGAAGAACATGGCAGCCAAAACATTAATAAAAAACGGAACTACCACTGTGTTCAATATCCAATAGGCTCCAATCCATATATCTGATGATCGCCGGTCTAAGTATACAGTTTCCAGCGATGTCTCTGTAGGCCCAGCACATGTTATGCCCTCTGCACGTAAGGCTTTTTGAAACAATACTGCTTCGGGCGATTGATACCACTTGCTCGAGTTGTTTTCCGAAGCCAGATTTTCCGGAAAAAAAATGACCTGGTAATCATCAAGATTAAATTGTTCCGGTAGGTTATCCAGCAACCTGTCGAGGTCGTTCAACATAAATGATCTCCCAACATTCTTTTTTCGAACAGATGCTCTAACCAAAAGTGAACGGGGTGCTTTTTCCACCATATAGTCTTTCGAACAGATCCAGACCACAAGTTTTCATTTTGACTTCTTTTCTTAAAATTCTGGCCTGGGAAGAATTTTAAGATCACGTACCGCTCAAGATTTTCAATCCGTCTTTTCCATTCCGTTGAGGTTCGCAATCCGATCCCGGATGGATTCTCAGACTCTTACTCCACATTTTTTGGCCCAATTGATAATCCCAAAATGTTCACGGGCGGTAGTTTGATCCCGCGTCTTCCTATCGTTTCAACCAGTTGTTGTTCTGCCAAATGAAATGTAACTGATATTATAACAAAGACGCTCCGACGGACACGTTTTTATTACTCACAGGAGTTTTCTTGGGCCATCTTGGCTAACGTAAACACCTTGATTTCTGATTATAATTCGGACGTGTGTCAAACAAGGACAAACATAATGGAATTATTTTGTCGTGAACAAGAAAATTTCCCTGTAGGAAAAGATTTTTCATACAGGTCGAAATGACCCAAATAAGGAGGGGAAAAAGTCAAAGAATGGGATAAGGTGGGTTACCGTGAGGTGATTCAGGGAACAAGGGGATCATGCGCATCTTTTTCTGACGCGACCGGGGTCAAGATATACACTTGCCCGTACCGTGAAGCCCTATCCAGGTCCCCTCGCGCCAGGGCATCCCTAACTTCGTCAAGTCCCTTGGCGTCATCCACGGTAAGATATGGTTCCCATCCGTCATCCGTGTACACAAGGTCAACATCGACCTCGGCCACATACTTCCCATGGTGAACAAGTTTTTTTTCGTTTTTTCTTCTCATTCGCGTCTCCTTCAAATGAAGTATCGGATTGGCTGGATCAGTTTTCTGGTGTGCTATGATTTTACTTCCAAACTAGGAATGTTTAAATTGGCAAGTAGATGTGACAAATCTCAAGCGGCTCTGAAAATCAGGACATTCCAAGATGGACATCAGACCAATACACACACAAGAAGATTACGAAATGGCCTGTGAGAGGATTGAACAGATTTTTCA
>JACWAG010000062.1 GCA_014874425.1 Syntrophaceae bacterium
CCACCTCCGTAGCCAGCGCCTGATGCGAACACAGCCCCCACCTTCCCTACAATTTTATCCTGCATCCACGCCCCACTACACACGGTGTCTATGAACTTTTTCACCCTCCAGTCAATACTGCCCATATGTACTGGTGATCCTAAGACCAGGGCGTCACACGACACTAGGTCATCCATCTTTGCGTCTTCAGCCTTTTTTATTACGGCTTCACATTCCGTTACGGTTTTTACGCCGTCGGCCAACGCTTTGGCCATCTTTTCGACGCTGCCATGATCACTTGCGTAAACTATCAGCACTTTGACCATATTCGTCTCCTTTCCTAAATTGGGGAAAACACCGTCATCATGATTATGCCATAACTCCAGAAAAACATCTCGAATATTACCGCCTTGGTCAATCCAGCAAAAATTGGAGTTCATGAGCAAATAATATATTGAGACCATAAGGTATATTGATTAAATTAGGTTATACATCTTAGGAGTCAAGCTTTAAAGATATAGAAAAGGAGAATTGTGATGTTGATTTTTGGCACACCAGATGACGTTTTCGCCATGGCGATTCGAATAAAAGAAAACGGAAAAGCCTTTTACCAGCTCGCTACCAAGAGAATTGGCGAAGATCCAGTCATGCAAAAGCTCTTTGAGGACCTTGCTGGCCTTGAGGAATCCCAAGCTGAGTGCTTTAAGGTCATAAGGAGCGATCTACCTGGATACTTCCCGGAGGAAGAGGTTTGGGACCCCGAAGGTTTGGCGAAGAGTTACCTGGAAGCCGCCGCGGATAGTGAGGTTTTTACTCCTGAAGTAGCGGCGGAGCGACTGAAGAAAGTGCATACTCCTTTAGAAGCGCTCGAGATCGCGATTGAATTTGAAAAAGATTCTGTGCATTTCCTGTTAGGCATGAAAGATATGAACTCCGACCAGAATTACGTCAGCGAACTTGATAAACTAATTTGCCAGGAGATGGACCACGTCCGGATGCTGTCAGAAGCGAAAAAGACATGTCAACCGACAGAATGTGAGATAACATCCTAATGTTGGCCCATTTATTAACTTGCGCCTATATGCCAGGAGATATCAGCCGTCACATAAATCTTTAAGGAGTCGAAACAATGAAAGACGGGACGTTTATCAAGAATATAACTTTTGCCGAACCGCAATCCTTGCTGGACCTGGTCGACTATCAGGAAGGGCGTGTTGTAAGTCGAACTCTTGCCCAAAATAGCGCTATGAGTCTCACGCTATTTGCTTTTGACTCGGGCGAAGGACTCAGCACTCATTCAGCAGGGGGAGACGCGTTTGTTCACATATTGGATGGAGAGGCGCAAATTACCATAGACGCCACGGAAAACTCGGTTAAAGCTGGGCAGGTAATTGTCATGCCCGCAAATGTTCCCCATTCCGTCCATGCCACACAACGATTCAAGATGCTACTGGTGGTTGTAAAAGGGAATTAGTCTATAGACGCACAGCAAATGATACATATTTTCGGATGAAGGCAGAACTGTCGGCAATTCCGTTGGGTTAATCAGCGAGCTTATTCAAATTATGCTTGAGCTGGCTTTATTTGTGCAACCTCCTGTTGCGCTTCAGGTGCCGGATACTTGATAAAGAATGCCAATAAGAACCCGGCAATCGGCAACACAATTATTGACTCTAGAGCAGTAGCTACTCCGTAATGGTCGGCAAGGACCCCTAATAAAGTTACACCAAGACCACCAGTACCGATTGCAAAGCCGACCATGAGACCTGACGCTATCCCAAGGTTTCCTGGAAGAAGTTGTTGAGCCATTACAATGGTCACTGTGAATGTAGAAATCAGGACCATTCCAAACATTCCAAGCACGAGAAATAGAAGCGCTCCAGAGGTCATGAAAATGAGCGGAAATAATAAACTGGAAATTCCCATGGATATTATTAAGTAAAGTTTATGTCCACATCGATCAGCGATTAATGAACCCCCAATCGTCCCAAGCGCGCCGCCAAGCAATAGAGAAGAAACTAGTTTCCCCGCATACAGAGCGTCTCCACCAACGTGATCCATATAATAAAATGGTATGTAGGCCATTAACCCTAGTTGAGTCCAAGATCTCATGACAACGGTGCCGATCAGCAGGAACAGAGCTACATAGGCCCCTCTCTGCGAGCTTTGAGCAACCGTCTTGGGGGTTTCATGAACCGACTTGACCCGTTCAATAGTTTTCCATGCGAACATAAGAAAAAACAGGAAGAGTATCGAAATCAAAGCCATTACCGGTAAATAATTGAACCCTAAATGCATTATCACATAAACGGCGATTATGGGGCCTAGAGCAAACCCAAGGTTTCCACCAACGGAAAAAACAGACATTCCGGTCGCCATCTTATCTCCAGTGAAAAAACGAGCGGTTTTATATCCCTCAGGATGAAACGAAGCCACGCCAAGCCCACTTATCACCACTAGAACCAAGACAAGACTGTAATGAAATGTTAATGGGACGAGCGACAATCCAACGCCAGCGACGACGCATCCTAACGGCAGTAAAAATGCTTTAGCCTCCTTGTCTGACCAGTAGCCAAACAATGGCTGAACAACTGACGAAGCCACATTGGCAGCCATCATAATTGCTCCAGTGAGCGCATATGAGATGGAAAGTTTCGCTTTCAAGAAAGGAAGTATCGCAGGTAAAGCCCCCTGATAAATATCCGTGACTAAATGTCCCAATGATAATATTAATAGTATCTTTAGATTGAAATCCCTGTGCTGCGAAGTGTTCATGGTTTGTTTCCGTCCATTT
Organism: Syntrophaceae bacterium; assembly: GCA_014874425.1. Taxonomy (GTDB): domain Bacteria; phylum Desulfobacterota; class Desulfomonilia; order Desulfomonilales; family Desulfomonilaceae; genus CAJBEZ01. The sequence continues at coordinate 2,774 of JACWAG010000062.1, forward strand.
CAGAAAAACGAAACTATTCCGACTGATCTGGAATCGTTCACCATATCAAACCTCCCCAAGAAAATCATCTAACAATTAGTACTGGGATATTTAGCCTGTGTCGTACTGGCGCGACTGTGCTGCCGAAAACGATGTCGCTTATACCTCTATGGCCATGTCCTCCCATTACCAGCGCATCGATTTTTTGTTCTTCAGACAACCTTATCAACTCACCGGGAACACTCCCATATCCAAGAAACATTTCCACTTCCACTCCCCTATGCCCCAAAGCCACTGCCAGTTTGTTCAAATATGCCTCATCTTCACGAGCTTCGGCGTCGTATGTCTCAGGGCCATAGATTGAGCCACCGGCGCCCTCAACCACATGGAAGAGGCACAAAACAGCGTCATGTTGTCGAGCTAAAGGCAATGCGTGGCTTAACACCTTTCTATCATCGTCAGTGAAAGCCAGGGCTACCCCAATCTTTTTGTAACTGGGGGTTTCGAGATCCAGACGATCTTCATCCGCTCTGATAAAGTGGCTCAGTTTTTTCCATGCTGGAATAGTCTCCTTGGGTGGCAGATGAATAAACGGCTTGATTGAAACGTAGAGCAGGAGAATCAGCAGAGCGACACATATTGGCACAACCGTACTGTAGATCAACATTGGGTCACTGACCGATACTACCCAGTCATGAATCTGATCGATAATCAATTTAGCGTTTAAACAAACTATAATAATCGCCACAATCCAGGCCAGAAATTTTGTGGGCTTGTTGTTTGCGAACTGACCCATGGTGGATCGATCACTCGTGAAGTGAATTAGGGGAATTACCGCAAATGGAAGCTGAAGGCTAAGGATGACCTGGCTCAGGATGAGAAGACTATACGTTCCCTGTTCACCCATCACAGCGATGGTAAAGGCAGCCGGGCCAACAGCGAGGATCCTGGTGATGAATCTTCGTAACACCGGGCGGATCTTGAAGCGCAGGAAGCCCTCCATAACGATTTGTCCTGCCAATGTGCCGGTAATTGTTGACGCCTGACCAGCGCACACCAGAGCAAATGCGAACACTATTCCCGCCAACGCAGTGCCCAATAACGGCGACAGCATGTTGTGAGCTTGTTGTAGTTCGGTGACGATTACCCCGTGTTTAAAGAAAGTCGCTGCAGCGACGATTAGAATCGCCGCATTGACTATGAAAGCGAAATTGAGCGCCAGAGCAGTATCAAGAAAGTTGAACCGGCAGGCCTGACGTTTGCCCTCTGTTGATGGATCATAGGCCCTGCTTTGAACCAGGGCCGAATGCAAATAAAGGTTATGGGGCATCACAGTAGCCCCAATTATGCCGATCGCCACGTAAAGCGCCCCGTCGGGAAGCCTGGGCACAAAACCAGTTACAACTTCTGACCAATCCGGATTGGATTTGACTATCTCAAAAATGAAACATAGCCCAATTGCGGTGATCAAGAACATTATAACCGACTCGAATCTTCGGACTCCAAAATTCTGGATGGCAAGAAATATGGAGGTATCAAGCGCCGCTATGCCAACTCCCCACATAAGAGGGATTTTTAGTAATAGGTTCAGGCCAATTACAGTACCCAAAACTTCAGCCAGATCGCAGGCCACAATCGCGATCTCGGCTAGAATCCAAAGCATGTATGTCACGGATCTTGGGAAATTGTCTCGACAAGCCTGAGCGAGATCTCGACCCGTGACGATTCCAAGTCGAGCTGATAAGACCTGAAGGACGACCGCCATAGCGTTCGACATCAACAGGACCCACATAAGTTTGTAGCCGAAGCGAGACCCACCTTCCAGATCGGTCGCCCAGTTACCTGGGTCCATATACCCAACGCTGATAAGATAGGCCGGGCCAAAAAACGCTAACATCCGTTTTACAAGGCTTGCGTTATCGGGAATAACTACGGTGCGATATACTTCAGATAAAGATTTTGCTATTTTTCCCATCAACTTATCGGTCAGGGGTTTACGTACGCGAACCCCTGATTGTTGTAAATTCGTCGGATAATTACCCTAGAAAATATTGATTTTTTCCACAAGCTATTATTGCCCTTCTCTGCAAATTTCAAAGAGTGTATAAGGCTAAGAGAGGTCCATTTCATTTTGGTATAAAGGTTACTCTTACGGAAAGGAATTCAATCATGTCGATAGTTACGATAAGCCGAGGGTCTTACAGTAAAGGCAAAGAAGTTGCTGAAAAGGTAGCGCAAAGGCTTGGATATGAATGCATCGCACGGGAGGTCTTATTAGATACTTCCGAACATTTCAACATACCTGAAATCAAGCTTGTCAGGGCGCTTCACGATGCTCCCTCTGTCCTTGAGAGGTTCACATATGGGAAAGAAAAATACTTGACGTTCCTTGAGTCCGTCTTTCTGGAACATGTGCAAAAAGATAATGTCGTTTATCATGGTTTGGGAGGACATTATTTTCTAAAAGGCGTCAGCCATGTCTTGAAGATTCGAATACTCTCGGATTTGGAAGATCGCGTCCGTCTGGAAATGGAGCGCGAAAAAATTTCTGCTGACGAAGCCCGTTACATCTTGAAAAAAGATGATCACGAACGTAGACAATGGGGCATAAGAATATTTGGAATAGATACCTGGGACCCGAGCCTATATGACTTGGTGATCCACATCCATAAGCTGACGGTCGAAAACGCCGTAGACATCATTTGCAACGCTGTTGCATCGCAACAATTCAAAACCACGCCGCAATCGCAGAAAGCTCTCGATGATTTGGTCCTTGCCGCCCGTGTAAAGGCGGCATTAGTGAACAGTTGCCCAAATGTCCAGGTTTGCGCAGAAAATGGCGTCGTCTATGTAGATACTAAAGCCGGACCGGCAATAGCTGAGCCGCTTGGTGAAGAGTTAAAAGCTAAAGCGAGCAAAATATCTGGAGTAAAAGAAATTAAAATAAATGTGAGCCCAACAGCTTCATTTTTCAGCGACTAAGGTCAAGGCCCATGTTCGAAGTAGACTCTATCGGGGCGGGTATCCCTGTATCTCGTCAAGGATAAGTGTCCGGCAAACATATGTGTTCGCGTCGGAACCTCAAAATGCTGAGGTTACAATTAGCCAAAGTTCCGACGCGACAAATCCGCTTCCGCCAAGAATGGCTGTTTTGATTCAAACATGAGTTGATTTCTCAAATTCAACCAATCATGAGTTGTACCGTTTATTCCCAAAAACATACAACGCCACTAGCAATGTCAGGACCACAGCAACTATTAAGGTTTTATTACCGGTATATTCCGATATTCGTCCCCATTCCTTGCCCAAGACATACCCTGTCGAAATCAAGGTCAAAGACCAGAGGAAAGCCCCTAAATATGCAAACAGTGCGAACACCGAAAATTGGAGCTTTGCGGCCCCTGCAAATAAAGCGTTGAAGTGTCTTACTCCAGCGACGAAATACCCTACAAGCAAGCTCCACTTCCCAAATCGTACATACCAATCATTCAGTGTTTTCAATTTCTCAGGAGTGACATGAAAGATTCGGCCGTATTTTCCAACAATTGATGTCCCAAGAAAGTGTCCCAGTCCATAACTGACGGTGATTCCGCATACACTCCCCAAAAAAGCCGAAATTAGCGTAAGATAGGGATTGAGGTAACCAGCGGACACCAGATACCCGGAAAAGGCCAGCGTTAAATCGTCCGGAAAAGGAACTCCGACAATGCCGAACATCAATATGCCGAACAAAGCGGCATAACCGTAAGCAGTAATCCAACCCTGGACAAATTCAATCACGCTATTTAGTTCCCTTCAGCCAGATGAAGGATTTAAAAATACATCTTAGAAATCAAGCTCAGTTGATTATAAAACGGTATACTTTTTCGCTATTGAACCTACTGTTGTTTGTCAGTTGGTTGAACGTTCACATTTTCTTGAGACGATGATTGCTGATTTGTTTCCGCATGCTGAACCGGTTTTGGCGGCTCATCCGACTCAAGATTTTTTTTAAACTCCTTAATTCCCTGTCCAAATCCACTCATGATTTCCGGAATTCGCTTTGACCCGAAAACCAGGAGCACGATTGCGAGAATCAACAATAACTCCGTTGGCGCTGGAACACCCATTTTGATCTCCTAAGTCGTTGCTTTAACTCCATTCTCAAGATTCAATCTATTTTAATTCTTACTTTTGCGCTGAAATAAAGTCTGGCGATGAATATGCTGGATTGGGATACGAGTAAAATCCCCGCATGTTTTTGAAACCCAGTGCGCCTCTGTCCACATATTGTTTCACAAAAGCGGCGTTCTTCTGAGTCTGAAGATCACCGGTTTGACTCGCATGGTATTCGGTAACCGTCCAGACGGTTGACAGCCCGATCTGATCCATTATCCCGAAAGGTCCTATACTCATTCTCATTACTCCCATCCACGAACGATCCACATCTTCGATTGACGCGACGCCGTTCGCTACTAGCGCCAGAGCTGAATTTAGAAGGGAAGACAGCATCGTGTTAAAAACATAGCCGCTGTTTTCACTCCTGAGCATTATCACGATTTGACCTAGATTCTCCGCAAAATCACGAACGAGTTCTACCACATCCGACGCCGTCCCGGGGTGCGGCATAACATCCACAATATTGCAAGTCCGCACATCATGAAAATGTAGGGCAGCGAATTTTTCCGGCCTGCCTGTTTTGTCCGCGAACATAGACGGAACAAGCGTCGAGGTGTTAGTAGTAAAGACAGCTCTCGTTGGGCAAAGTTCATTAAACATAGCAAAAGCTCGGGCCTTAATTTCGGGGTTCTCAGGCAGCGACTCACTTATGAAATCCACATCCATCGCGGCTTCTTTGGGATCCGAAGCAAGCTCAATGTTTGTCATTGCCTTGGAAAGTTCCTCGGCGCTTATGCGCCTGGTTGACACAAACCATGAACCCATACTCTCGATACGCTTTAGAGCGTCATTTAGAATCTCCGTTGAGAGATCAAACAGCACTACTTTGTAGCCGCGTGAAGCGCAGAGAAAACCTATCTGCTGTCCCATCGTACCTGAGCCCAAAATCAGAACGCGTTTGATATCAGAAAGTTTCATAGTCAAATCTCCTCAAATAAATTCGACAGTAATCCAGCCCCAAATAATACCGGAGCGTCCATCTGCAAGAGTTCTACAGAACCGATATAGTCCACTTCCCATCACCCATGAGTGTCAATTGTAAATCGTGCCAGGCGGCTAAACTGCTACGGTGCCCTACGCTGATTACGGTAGTGGCGCTTAACCGCGACCTTATTAGTTGGTAAAGGGTCTTTTCCATTTTTTCGTCGAGTGACGCTGTCGCTTCATCCAGGAACACATAATCAGGGCGCTGGAGCAGGACTCTGGCAAATGCAATACGCTGTTGCTCTCCTAATGAAAGCGACTGAGCCCAGTTGTCACTTTGATCGAGCGCCGTTGTTAGATGTCCAAGATAGCAGAGATCAAGTATTTTGAGCAAATGTCGTTCCGCATCTTTTGGTTCGGATGGATAATAAAGAGCGTTTCGTAAAGTCCCAAGGGGCAAATATGGCTTCTGCGGCAAGAACATGGTCTTCGCGTTATCGGGCAGGAAGATGGAGCCGCTAGCGAAAGGCCAGATCCCTGCAAGAGTACGAATCAGAGTGCTCTTCCCCGAACCGGACTGGCCGGTAATTAGCAGGGAACTCCCTGTTTCCAGCCGAAAGTCCAACTCTTTTAACAACACTCGTTTGTCGGGTAGGAGCACACTGAGAGATTGCACGCTGAAAGATGGATCAGGAGAGTTGAATCGCTTGAGTTCCTCGTGTTCCTTGACCGTCTTGACTTGGTCAATGGCCTCCGTAAATCCGGTGAGACGATCCATTATGGCATTCCAACCGGCAATTGTGGTGTAACTGTTGACTATAAACGAGAGGGCCTCGTGCACCGAGCGAAAAGCAGAGGCAGTCTGCATCAAACCGCCTAGCTGCATCTGCCCGGCAAAAAAGCGGGGGGCCGCCATCAGAATGGGGAATATGACAGCCAACTGATTATATCCCCCGGTCAATGAATTGACCTTCTTCTGCCGCTTCATTATTTTCCAATAATTGTTTACAACGGATGTAAATCGAGACAGAAAGTTGGCTTGTTCATCCGGTTCACCGCGATAAAGAGCGACACACTCACTGTTTTCTCGCAAGCGAACCATACTGAAACGAAAATCCGCTTCGTACCGTTGTTGATTAAAATTCAATTTCACCAATGGGTTTCCGACTTTCATTGTGAGCCAGGTCCCTATGGCGGAATAGCCAATGGCCGCCCATACCATGTACCCCGGGATGCTCACTATTCCCAACGAACCTACAGAAAAACTTAGCGTACCGGATAGTTCCCACAATATGGCAATGAACGAAACTAGCGTGGCGACTGAATTCAGCAGTTGAATGCTTAAGGTCAGGGTGAGATCGATGAATGACTCGATATCTTGACTAATTCGCTGATCAGGGTTGTCCGTTGGTTTATCCAGAAACTGCATACGATAATACGATTGCCGACCGAGCCATCTGGACAGGTAGCTCTTGGTCATCCAGCGGCGCCAACGGATTTGAAGCATCTGCTGAAGATAGAGCATATAAACGGTCTGAATAATGTATGCCGCGGCAAGTTCGGCAAACCGCACTAAGTCCGCCAAGAATGCCGCCTTGTTGGCTTCTTGCAGCGCATTGTAAAAATCTTTGGTCCACGTATTTATCAACACCGTAATGTAAACAGTGCCCAGGTTCATAGCCATGATGGCTGTAAGGAGTAAAATTCCACTCCATTTTTCTTCTGATGACCAGTACGGTCCGGCAAGACTCCAGAACCTTCGCCAGAAAGAGAGAGAGAACTTGTCTCTCCAGTTGGCGTGCTGCTTAATTTCTAACATTCTATGATAATATCCCCTCATACCCGCCCATTTTGATATCGTCCATACTACATCTAGAGAACGCTGGATAGCGCTGAGCCGACTAAATCTAAATGTGGCAAGTTCCTTTTGCGCGACAAAACCGGGCGGTAGGATTGGCCACGAGACAGGGGCGCAGTTTTTGGAACAATTACATAGGACACTATTAATCGCGAAAAGTTACGGCAGAAAATGCGATGAAGAAATTTAAAAGGAAGAATCAGGAAATGAAAATGTCATGGTTCGAGAAGCGCAGAAGATAAAGACGCTCTTGATGTTCGAGGCGATTGCGATCTTTGCTGATCAATTATTTAGAGTTTATACTTCAATTGTCCCACGGTATGGAGTTCAGGTGGCGATCAAGTTTTCTGAAATAAGCGTCAGTGTTCCAAGTTGTTCCATATTTGATCTCAGCGTTTTCTCCCATGGACCGTCTGCCAATGATCGCAAAAGGTGTTTCCCCAAATCTTTCTCGACTAGCGTCGAGAATAAGGTGATGAACATCCGTATAGATGTACTCCTGATCCTTTTCCAACAGAAAGGCCTTAAGGATTTTATCCTTGGGAGCCATCGGTAGAGCCTCCTGGGCTGCGAGGAAGGTTTCAGAGTCTTCAATCTTCAACTTCCCGGTTTTGTCATGATGCAGTAAGTCACCATCTACCGCGAGGTTACGACCTGATAGATCTCTTATTCTGATCTGTTCCATCATGTTTCTGCTGGAAAAGAAGCCATAGTTGTAATCCATCCCCACGAAAAAAAGCCAAGATAATTCACTACCTTGAGCGCACCATGCCGCATATTGAATGAACACGGGTTTAAGCGCCGCAACGCCAGCGTCGACTCCACCATTTATCGTATACATATAATTGAGCAACTCGTCGTCGGAATACTCCTCACCGCGATCCTTCATGACTTGACGAGCTTTTGAAAATTTAAGCTGCATAGAGCCTTTGGATCTAATTACATTAGCAAGCTTATCAATTTTGTTGTTAATTACATTTCTAACTACTGCGGGAAGTTTTTCCGCGTCCTTTTTCAAATCTTTGGCGAGCCCCCTGGCAATCAGCTCGATTTCCCATTCCGTCTGACAGGCTACTAGTTTTGGATAATAACGGTCTTTATATGCGCCGTACATTCTGGCAACAGGGGGCAAGGCCATGAAAGTTCCGTATTTCTGGTAAAGCTTGTTTTCCGCCCGCTGTAACATCTCCTCCATACCCCCATTTCTAGAGGGGTCAACTGCCAGGGGATCGGCGTGAAATCCCGATTCAATAGAGATCAGGGATGCTACCAGCCCGAGAAGTTCCTTGCATAGTGGCAAATTATTACGCTCCGCTGCGAGCATAATCGCCTCTATCCATTCGCTTTGCCTGTTAAAGGGACAATTCCATGGCCTGGTTGATATGAATTTCGACAGCCAGCGGTAAGCTGAGTCGCGGTCAAGATTTTGAACCGCTTGGCGCATTAGTCGGTCTTCCTCTTCCAATGAAAGACCAATAAGCTTTGGTAATTCCTTTTTTTGTTGCAGAACCTGATCACCTTTTTCGTCTTGTCCGATGTTGTAAACGCTATCGGTGAGATCTATCTGTGGTTGGGCATGATGGGCCTCATAATCTCCAGTGTATACTGAGGGTTGAGATTTATTCCCAGGTTGTTCGTCAG
>JACWAG010000063.1 GCA_014874425.1 Syntrophaceae bacterium
ATCACGATGTCGAAAAGACTGTCTTCAAAGACAATTTCTCTAAAATCTTTTAATGACAACATCCCGACAAGTCTGTTTTGATTATCCGTGACAGGAAAAGTCGAATGTTTGCTCTTTTGCAGGACATTTATGAGTTCACGAAGGCGAGTATCTTCTCGAATGGTTTCAGGACGTTTGGTCATAAAGTCATCTACATGCATGCTTTTTAGCACATTAACGTCGCGACCGGCTCGTATGTCGACCCCTCTCCTCAGCAACTTCAGCGTGTAGATTGATTCCTTTTTGATGCTACGGGCTACGAATGTCGATATGACACAGCAAATCATAATTGGAGCGATAATCTTATAATTTTGGGTGAGTTCAAAGAGTATAAGAAAAGCCTGGATAGGGGCTTGAGTCGTACCGGCCACTAACGCCCCCATGCCGACAATGGCGTATGCTCCCGGTTGGGCCGTATGATACGGAAAGAGGTAATGGGCGCCTGCTCCAAATGCCCCACCAAGCATGGCCCCCATAAATAACGATGGCGCAAAAATTCCTCCTGAACCACCAGAGCCTATTGTTATGGAAGTTGCCAGAATCTTCAATGGAACCAGTAACAGTAAAATAGTCCAGGTTTCTTCGCTCAGTAATGCTTTTGTGATTGAGTCATACCCAACTCCCATGATTTGAGGGAACCCTAACGCAATAGTTCCGATTATGACACCTCCAACTGTCGCTTTAAGATATTCTGGAAATTTCCACGCGTCCCAAATATCTTCGACTTTGTAAAGAGTAACGGTAAAGCTAACAGCCACCACCCCCGCAATTATTCCCAGTATGCAATAGAGAATAAGTTCCTGCGGGAAAAGAAGATCATAAGGAGGGACCTGGAATGCCGGATAATTTCCAATCATGATCCGGGACACTTCGGTAGCCATTACGGACGCGAGAATGATCGGAGTAAACGTTGGCAAAGCAAAATCGCCCAAAATAATTTCCAGGGCGAATATGGCCCCTGCGATAGGAGCATTGAAGGTGGCTGCAATTCCAGCCGCCGCGCCACATGCCACCAAAACCCGCACCTGATTATCGGTTAATCTTAAAACTTGGCCGATACTGGAACCAAGCGCGCTCCCAATCTGTACTATCGGGCCTTCCCGTCCTACTGAGCCCCCGGAACCGATACAAATTGCCGACGCCAGAATTTTAACAAAGGCAACCCGTTTTCTTATCCTACCGCCTTTTGTGGCTACCGCGTCCATGACTTCCGGAACCCCGTGCCCTTTGGCTTCCCTGGCGAAGAAATAGACGAGGGGACCAACAACAAGTCCGCCTATTGCTGGACCAAGCAAAATCCTCCACCAGGGAAGCGTACGCGCTGCAGTGGTCAGATCACCAGTAGTAGAATAAATAAGCCCCTGAAACAGCCCAATAAGGTATCTAAACGCGACAGCTCCAAAGCCTCCCAAGAGTCCTACCAGTATTCCAAGTACCGGTAGTATGAGCCCTGTTTCGCTGAAAAAAGTTTCCAATTGGAATGTTTGAGATAATCGGTGGAAAAACCTCCTGAGCCTGTCAGTAGCCGACTGATCGACAATGGGCTCAGAAGGGGTTGTAACATCAGACATCATTTGGCCTCGATAAAAGACAAAAATAAAATGAGTAAAAGATATAACGCTTTTTAAAAGAAAATTTAATGGCTCGGGACCGCCATGACGCAAAAAGAGACGAGGAAAACCAATTCTCCCTCGTCTCTTTTGTTAGGTTCTCAATGATTTAGAGTTCAAAGAGAAATGTCTTGTACGTTGGAAAAATCAACAGCTTCGGAGACAAACCGCCGAAGCTGTTGACGTCCATTTAGTGTTTTAAGATCTCAGCCACACCAATGCCGGTGTTTTGTTTGACATAGAGTTCATCGAACGCGTCTTCTTCCTTCTTGCTTCTGAATAGAAGAGCGAAGATGATCGCAGAGAGGAAGCCGAGCGGGATCGAAACGATGCCAGGGTTCTTAAGCGGGAACCAGGGCTTGTCCAAACCTATGATGGACGAACCATCTTTATTCTTTTCATAAGTGATCTTGGCGTTAGCAAGATCAGATTTTTGTTTGTCGGTAAGAACCGCTCCGTCCGCCTGTTTCTTCTCCAGGGCCACAGATATCTTCTGAGCGCCGGCCGCAATGACTTTAGGATACTGCATGTTGGGAGAAACAAGCACCAATGCAACTGCTGCGACGGTTCCGATTATGAGTCCAGCTATAATACCTGCCGTATTAAACTTGCGCCAGAATAGCGAAAGCACAACGGTAGGAAGGTTACCGGATGATGCCACTGCAAAGGCCAGGGCTACAAGATGGGCGACGTTTTGGCCTTCAGAAAGTATTGCAAGAATGATGGCTATCGCTCCGAAAGTTACAGATGCAATTCGGGCGGCTTTCACCTGCTCGTGCTGGTCCGCGTGACCATCTCTAACTATGTTGACCCAAATATCATGGGAGATGGCCGCTGAAGCCGCCAGCACCAGACCTGATACAACCGCGAGGATGGTCGCAAATGCGACCGCGCACAGGAACGCCAACAAAAAGTCTCCGACAAATGGCGCAATCTGGTTGCCAAGCATCTGGGCAAGGAGCAGGTTGGACATGTTTCCACCCTTGTCAACCGCGAAACTTACTTGTGGGCTAACGTAGATAGCTGAGCCGAATCCCAAGAGGGTGGTCAAAATATAGAATGTTCCAATGATAAACATTGCCCAAATAACTGATTTCCTGGCCGCCTGGGCGGTTGGGACCGTGAAGAAACGCATGAGGATGTGAGGCATTCCCGCTGTCCCTAGCACAAGGGCTAAACCCAGCGATATCTGATCCCAGACATCCTTTAGCAACAACCCTGGTTCGAGGAAACGCTGACCATAGTCAAAGCCTGGTTTTGCAATTGCCTCATGCAAAAGATGAACTTGGGTCCAATTCTGAATTTGAGTGTTATTGGCCACATCAGCAAAGAACTGAACAGGATTGAAACCGGACTTGGCGGCGACAAGGATACATAACACGATCGCTCCCATCATCAACAGGCCGGCTTTTATAATTTGAACCCATGTAGTGGCGATCATGCCGCCAAAAACTACATAGCAGATCATCAATGCGCCTACCCCAATAATCGATACCCTGAATGGAATTCCTATCAGCAATTCAATGAGCTTGCCGGCGCCGACCATTTGGGCCAGGAGATAAAACACTGAAACGATAACCGTGGATGCGGCAGCGGCGGCCCTGACAGGTTTGGGATTGGACCTAAATGCCAGTACGTCACCCATTGTGAATTTGCCAGAGTTTCGGCAAGGCTCCGCCACTATCAGCAAGACGGTAACATAGGCCACCAACCAACCGACCGAATACATGAACCCGTCATACCCGTAAAGACAGATGAGACCAGCTATACCTAGGAATGACGCCGCAGACATGTAATCGCCCGCTATCGCCCATCCATTCTGGAGTCCAGTAATGGCTCCACGAGCGGCATAGAAGTCGGCGGTCGTTTTTGTTCGTTTCGCCGCCCAAACAACTATTCCTAAAGTTATCAATATTATTATTACAAACAACG
>JACWAG010000064.1 GCA_014874425.1 Syntrophaceae bacterium
CGAATTCTGGAGTTAGCAGGTGGGCTGTCTTCCGGCATAGCCTTCAGACTCTGACCACGTCCAGAGGACGTGGATTTCTAAGGCGAATTAAATTAAAAATGGAGTTTAATCTTCAGGCACTCTTTATTTCTTCTGTATTTGACGTGCTTGAGGATCATCTCCGCATCCGACCAATTGTGTTTATACGGTAGCCCATTGCACAAAAATAATTGACATTACGGTTTGAATCACGGGAACTACTTGAACACCCCAATACTTTACCTCAAGGTTGCGGAAACACATCGAATGTTAGGATTAGGGGTTGAGCTGTCTTGCGGCAAAACATTCAGACCCTGACCATATCGGGACGACATGGTTTTCAAGGACAAATTTAACTTCTTTAATTACACATGGAACAACCTGTAGCCAAATAATTTTACACCAAATGAGGATCAAAATCTGTGAAACAAAATCGGCACACTCGGCAAAAAATACTTGAGGCGTCTGTTGAAGTTTTTTATGAAAGAGGTTTTTTAGGGGCTAAAGTAGACGATATCTCAAACAAGGCAGGAATATCCCATGGTACTTTTTATATTTACTTCAAGAATAAAAGAGAAGTTTTGTGGGACTTAGTAGAGCAAACATTTAATATATTATTTGAGATAACTGAAGCGCCTTGGGAAAAAGGCAGCTTCTATAATAGCCTGGAGGAATCTCTAAGAGGTTTTTTTTATGTCTTCGAGAAACATGTAAAGGTAATAAGGTGCTGGAAAGAAGTATCGTTAACTGACCCTGCATTTATGGAATTGTGGGACAAGCTGACACGGAAAATTACCTCAAGAATACAACAAAATATTGAGCACTTAATGAAAACATCTCTTTGTAGAGATTGTGACCCGGTTATTGTTGCGCAGGCACTCTCGGGGATGGTTGAACATTTCGCTTATGTAGTTTTTATAAAGGGAGATGATTATGCTTATAGCCTGGAAGAGGTGGTAAAAACTCTTGCTGATTTATGGTACAGAGCAATTTTTGGGCATGTTCCACATTTTTGAATTGCGCAATTATGGTTTTAGCCATTGTGATATTACCAGTGATATCTTATAGCGGCGATTATTTGCATCTGGACTAAAACGGTACTTTTAGGGGCAGTGCGACAGACAATGGAGACCCCGTAAGGTTTAATGACTGCCCAGTCGTCATCCCGACCGTAACCGTAACCCAAGTTGGTAAGAATCCCGATTATCGTCCAGATAATTACAACTGTCCAAAAGATTCCCATTTTTGTTGCTCCCCATGACCGGAATGTTATCCTTTTGCATGTTTTTAAAATCTATTTGCTGCAATTTTCCTCGAGAAATCGGGGCCATCGCCCTGCCCTGTTTTGCCTACGATATGCGAGTGTAAAGAACACGCGTGTCAAATGGGGACACACGTTTTTGGATTTTTCATATTTTTTTTCAATGATGTATAATCTTGTAGTTTCGGTCGCATTGAATTTGAGATAAAAAAGCCAAGAGTTGCGTTAAGAATCAGGAGAAACCACATTTCTCTGGGGAGCTGCTTCTGATAAACTACTCTGATACAAAATTTAAAGGAGGCGTACTATGAGATTTAAGGAGCTGCTCTTAACGTGCTGTTTCATTCTCGGCGCTGTTACGCTGGGATGGGCAGGAACCGTTGAAACCCCCGATGGCGCTTTTATTTATTATGAAACCAAGGGAGAAGGACCGGCCATTCTTTTCGTGCATGGCTGGACCATGAGCGGAAAATTCTGGCAGAAGCAGGTCCAAGAGTTGGCCAAAGACCATCAGGTAGTCGTTATGGATCTGCGTGCCCATGGTAACAGCAGCAAGATATTGTATGGCCATACAATTCCTCAGTACGCCAAAGACGTTCGCTCGATCATTGAATCCTTAAAGCTAAAGGATATCGCTCTTGTCGGCTGGTCTCTCGCCGGGCCGGTTGTATTAGAGTACTGGAAACAATTTGGCTCTGATAAGGTAAAGGCGCTAGGGCTCGTCGATATGACACCGTTCCCATTCTCTCCTGCGAAATGGAACGCTCATGGACTCAAAAACTACAATTATGACAGGATGAACGCGTTCTTCATAGCTCTCAATGAAAAGAGACGTGAAGTAGCGATGACATTTATCAACAACATGTTCAAAAATGGGCAAGCTCCCGAAAAGGACATGGAATGGATGATAACTGAGCATTTAAAGACCCCAGTTTCTGTTGCGCAGGACATATACAGCGACTATTTAATACGAGATTACTCCGACGTGCTCAAAACCATTACGGTCCCGACAATTGTTTTTGCTGCGGACTCTAACATTTTCAAAAACGGCGTTGAAATGGGTAAACACACCGCATCCCAGATCCCCAATGCGTCTTTTGCAGCTTCCGACAAGGGAGGCCATTTGTTGTTCTATGAAGATCCGAAATGGTTCAATAATGAGTTGACGACATTTTTCAAAAAATGTGGCTTTTCAAATTAAATTCACTGGCTTTTACTGTTTTTTGGAACGAGGCGGCATCCGGCCCTGCATGACTTGGTTTAGTGGATTTCGGTTCAAGTCAAACTCACTGGATCTGAGCTGTGTCCGAATTAATTTGCTGTTCACATAATTGCGAGATGACGCAATAATATGCGGTTATATTTCTTAGCTGGATCAGACCCGTTCCTAAAAGCTTAGGAACGGGTCATTTTTTGAAAAAAGGAACCTTTGACTCCAGCTTATGATTTCTGGAGAATTGGGCTATCGATCGAAGAGTTTCTGGATGTCCTCACCTTTTGAAGTTTTTTGTAACGCGAGCATCAGTAGAATACGTGCCTTTTGCGGGGAAAGGTTGTCTGCGAAAATCGCTCCCGCATCTTTTAGAGTTTTGCCTCCCCCTACGAATCCATAGTTGGGCAGGACCCTTCCGTTAGGGACACGTGACGTGATTACGACGGGAATCCCTTTAGCCGGTAAATCCTTTATCGCCTCATACATAGGAATATTAACATTGCCCCAACCGAGCGCCTGGATAACGATCCCCTTGGCTCCGGCCGCCAAGGCGGCCTTGACCAGTTTTCCATCCGCTCCACCATACATTGGAACGATCTCCACGTACGGAAGCTCGGTCTGGGTAAGCTCTATATATTGACGCCGCAATGGCGCCCGGTAAAAAATCACGCGATCATTGTCTGCAACCCCCAGAAATCCGTAATCACCGGACTTGAAGGTTTCGACATCGGAAGTGTGAGTTTTTGTCGCCTCCCTGGCCGCGTTAATCTGGTTGTTGAGGCAGATCATGGCGCCCTTACCACGAGCGTCTGGACAGACACATATTCGAGCGGCGTTCAATAGGTTGCGCGGGCCGTCAAAGTCTGACTCCGAAGCATTCCTCTGAGCGCCGATAA
>JACWAG010000065.1 GCA_014874425.1 Syntrophaceae bacterium
ATCACGAACACGGCAAAGTTTCAACGAAGGCGACAATTCTTCAAGCATTCACGGATGCTATGCCGGCACGGAATTTTGATCGAGTAGTGGGCTATGAAATTCAGCCATACTTTGCCGTTTACGTCATGCTACACAATGAACCGAGGGCTTCGGAAAAACACTTATGGACAGAGACAGAATTATTTCAGGTCATCGTGATCCCGAGACGGAAGAAATCGAAACAGACCTCAGGCCGAAGCGTCTTGAGGACTATATCGGTCAAGAGAGACTCAAGGAAAATCTTTCCATTTTTATACAGGCCGCGTCCAAAAGAGGCGAATCATTAGACCATATATTGTTTCACGGTCCCCCAGGTTTAGGGAAAACCACTCTCGCCAACATTATTGCCAGAGAAATGGGTTCCCAGATCCGAACAACTTCAGGACCCATTGTTGAAAAAGCTGGAGATCTGGCCGCTATAGTTACCAATTTAGATAAAGGGGACGTCCTGTTCATCGATGAGATACACAGACTATCTCCATCCGTCGAGGAAATACTCTATCCCGCTATGGAAGACTTCAGACTCGACATTATAATTGGTCAGGGTCCAAGCGCCAGGACGATAAAGCTGGAACTTTCGCCATTCACGCTCGTTGGAGCTACTACCAGGACTGGGCTATTATCAAATCCTCTGAGAGACCGCTTTGGGATAGTTTTTCATTTGGACTTTTATACAAAGGAGGAACTCAAGAAAATCGTCAAACGATCATCGGCAATACTGGCCACGGAAATTACTGAGGACGGGGCCATGGAAATCGCCGCCAGATCTCGGGCCACACCAAGAGTCGCAAATAGGCTTACCAAGAGAGTTAGAGACTATGCTCAGGTACGCGGCTCTGGAATCATAGATCTCAACACGGCTCGCCAGGCGCTTGACATGCTGGATGTTGACACGTTCGGTCTTGACAACATGGACAGAAAGCTTCTCGAAACTATAATATTCAAGTTTGACGGGGGACCGGTCGGCATAGAGACACTCGCCGCAGCGATTGGCGAAGAGAGTGAAACTCTCGAAGACGTATATGAGCCATATCTCGTAAAAGAAGGTTTCATAGATCGTACCCTTAGGGGAAGAATGGCTACCAGAAAGGCTTATGAGCATTTCAAATTGGGCCGAAAATCTTGACCCAAAACGCTCCAGTATTAAAGACAGCCCCGACAGGATTTGTCTAAACAAATTGGAACCTCTGAGCTGATATATGTCAAACAGGATCCAAATTCTTAACGAAAATGTCATAAACAGAATTGCAGCGGGCGAAGTTGTAGAGCGCCCCGTGTCCGTTGTCAAAGAATTGATCGAAAACGCTATCGACGCGATGGCCACTTCGATTCAATTGGATATTGAGGATGGCGGACGCAAGCTAATCCGAGTTAAAGACAACGGCGTGGGCATGGGACACGATGACGCGTTCCTCGCCCTCGAACGGCACGCTACATCCAAATTGCGTTCCGAACAAGATTTGATCGGGATCCCGACTATGGGATTTAGAGGTGAAGCTTTGGCAAGCATCGCTTCTATTTCCAGAATGAGATTGATAACAAAGGACCAATTTGATGAAATCGGAACCAGTATCATTTCAGAAGGTGGGACATTAACTAATTCCGAGCCTGTTGCGATGACTCACGGCACTGTGGTAGAGGTTCGGAACATATTTTTCAATACGCCTGTGCGTAGAAAATATCTCAAGAGCGCGTTATTAGAATCCGGTCACATTAATGACCTGTTTTTGAAGATGGCGCTGGCTAACCCGTCAATAGCCTTTACATCCACAGATGATGGCAAGACAAAAGTAAGAACACCAGCGGCAAGTTCTTCCAAGGAACGCGTGTATTCGCTTTTTCCTAAAGACGTGGTTGAAAATCTCGTAGAATTGGAATACCGACTGGATAACTCGACATTGTCAGGTTTCATAGCTAGGCCGCCTTTCACCCGGTCCTCCATGCGTTATATCTTTACCTTTGTTAACTCCCGGCCGGTAAAGGACCGGTTGGTCAACGCTTCAATCATAAAGGCATTTTCAAATCTGGTTGAGCGCGGTCGATACCCTTTCGCCATAGTCTTCATTAAGACACATCCCGAAGAAGTCGATGTCAACGTACATCCACAAAAGGCCGAAGTCAGGTTTCTCCGGCCCGGAGCTATTTCCGGTCTTATTACAAGAGCTGTCAATGAGGCTATCATTGGGAAAGTTCCAAGTGACTCGAGATCTTTTGGTGATTGGTCAAAACCAACTCCATTCGCTTCGGGCGCCTCGCGCTACGTTTCCAAAGACGGGCCACGCGAAGGATCAATCGATTCTTACAGGATAGATCGCGGGCCTGATACTTTTTTTTCGCAAAAGGAAACAGGGCCCGCATCGGCGGCGCGCCTCAATCGTCTGAGGTTTTCGGAATTTAGTATTCTAGGAAAGCTGCCTAACTCATTCATTGTTCTTTATGATGATGACGATATGGTGGTCCTCGATCATCATGCCGCTCACGAGAGATTGATTTTCAACCACCTGTGTAAACCCGACGGTCAAAACCAGCTCAGGGAATCGCAGGACCTGCTGGCGCCCCAAGTGGTGGAATTCTCAGCGCTGGAGGCGGAAGCCCTTAGAGAAAACCTGGAAATTCTACACTCGGCAGGGTTCGTAGTTGAAGAGTTCGGACAAAATTCTTTTATAATACGATCCATCCCTTCATGGCTTGAGGGCACTGACCTGGATGATCTATTTAAGAGTTTTGTGGACACAGCTTTGGAAACCGGACTTAAAACTGATCCGACAATTTTGAGAAATTACATTTTCAAGAACATGGCTTGTAAAGCGGCGATAAAGGAAAGCTCCTATGTTACCACAACGGAAATTAGAGAATTGCTGGCCAGCCTTGATGCTACCGATGGACCGACAGACGTTTGCCCTCACGGCAGACCCATCCTCGTGAGAATATCATTTGACGAGTTGCGGCGAAGGATGGGCAGAAAATGATTGTCCTGTATGTTCTTTTAATGAAGCACTAGTTTCACTGGTCTGGCCAGGTTGATGTATACACCGTTCGGGGTTTCTCCTCTCGTGGTAGTGCCGACATACATTTTCAGGGTGTCCGCAAGTTGTGCGACCGATGAATTTAACAAGCGCACGCAACCGTGAGACTGAGCCGACCCCACGCTCCATGGAGAATTCGTTCCATGTATACGATAGGTGCCAGTGTCGACCATCTTCATACATGGGGCAACCCTATCGAGTTCAGAATTTATGTCATCGTTTTGTGGCGGTGGCGCCGCTTGGAGCTTTTTGAAAAAAGGCATCATTCGTCCACCATAAACAGAATTACTCGCAGACTGTCCATAAGCCCAATCTCTATCTGGTGGCGGAATCCACAGTGGTTTGTTATCAAAAATACGCGTTATGTAAAAAGAGCCTTTCGGCGTTGGAAATTCAGCAGAACCCAATCCTGCCTTGCACGAGAAAAGAACTGTTTTTCGACCATCATCACCTATGCCGTAAAGCTTGACGGTATAATTGGCTTTCCCCACGTCTATCTGAAAATCGGAATACAGATCTACCGGGTCACCCACTTTTTTCCCTATTTCTTCCAATCGGTCCGTAGGATCGACTATACTGGAACTATCTCTGACACTTGGGCTGGGTCCGGTAGAAGCCACCTTAACCCTATCTTCACACATGGGTTTTAAAGATATCGAACCAGGCGAAAGCCGATTGCCCTGTTCGGGCTCCTTGAAACCGGTTCGGGTAGTCGAAGAATACATGGCCCTTTGGATGTTAGCCATGCCGTGTGATCCAGCGGACTTATTACCTGAAAGGCCGGACGGCGCTCCCCATTGATAATGAGCGCTTCGGTGTAAGAGCAGGTCTGGGTCATCAACCTGCCAAGGGACCCCAAAGGAGAGTATCCGATCTGTGACGTTAGTGCCCATACTTGCTGATAAATCCGTATGGAAGGCGCTAACTATTAAGACAAGACCAATTAATGAGAATAATGAGCTAATCGAGCAGTACCGTCGCATTCCTAAACTCCATATGTTTGCCTTGGTTTAACAGAATTATACCACTTGGTGGCTTAAACCGAAAGTCGTCCACATGGTCTTGAAATTATCCAAAAACCTCTAAAAGTCAATGGCGAATAGTAAACTGGGCATTCGCAATTTTAGGCTTGTAAGTCGCGCTCGACAGGATTAATTTTTAAGAAAAGCATAGCGTTTTAAGAAAGAATCATAAAACGCCAGCTAATAGTCAATCCTAAAAGGAGTCCATATGAAGAAATTCGTGCGAGCGCCAATGCAACGTTCGGCGCGAGGCGTGCCACCGAGGAAACAATTCGAAGGGTTAAGAGCCACTGAGCTATATTGCCCAATCTGCAAGGCATCGATGCCAGTTAGAGAAAGATTGTTACTCGTATTACCGGAAGGCGATAAATATGAGTACCTCTGTGTCCGTTGTGGAACGTCCCTTGGTGATAAGATTGTGAAGGAAGCGCCAAAACCCGCTTTGATCATTTGATCAAGACGGAGAAGTCAAAAACCTTTGGACAGGAGGGGCCCCGACGCCCTAAAGATCAATCTGTAGGCTGGTTACAGATTTTCCGACCTAGCGGCCTTAAAGAAATAGTAGAGCCCCGGCATCCCGACCACGAAGCAAATTACGAAACATAAAATCCTCATTAAAACTGTGGCCATGATTGCGGCGGTAGTATCTAGTCCAAGAAGTCGGGGTGTCTGAATGGTTACGGCATCGAAAATTCCTAACGATCCCGGTGTAATTGGAACGAGGTTGGCCACAGCCCCGAGGCTGGAAGTAATTAGAGTAGCTAAAAAAGACAGTGGGCTGCCAAGGGCTATGTAAAGTAAGTAAAGAGCGGACGTTTGAAACAAATTGATGAATAATATCGAGATCGCCACCCTTGCCAAAAGCCCTGCATCCTGTGAAAGACTTATCCACGACTCATTAAGCCGAACTACGAGAGCCATCATTCTACCGGAGCCATATCTTTTAAGACGAGGTGGAAAAAGAGTAAGATAGATGCATCCAATGAGGAGAACGAGTGAAATAGCTGTTAAACTGAGTTCAAATACTGAGTGGGCAATCGCGAGAAAAAATAACGCTCCTAGACTCATCGTTGCGCTTACCAACCCTACTAGTATCGCAGTCCCACCAAAGATCACTCCAAACTTGTGATAATTGAGCCGGTGCGTTTTTTTTAGATAAACAGCCAACCCACCAGACCCTCCACGCATCGGTATGACAAGATTCCCCAGCATCATCCCGTGTGTCACAAATATCAGTTCGAATAAACCTAGCTGAACTCCAAACTTCTTAAGAAAAAGATTCATCTGATAACACGTGAGAAGAAACCCCAAAAACAGTAGAATTCCGGCTGTCAAAGTTTCTCGATAAGAAAATTCCAACAAATAACAAAAC
>JACWAG010000066.1 GCA_014874425.1 Syntrophaceae bacterium
CTATAGCGTAACAGGACTAGTCAGAGAGGATATTCAAGAATCTTTTGGAATCAGAGCAGTCCTGGAGGGTTATGCGGCCAGGCTGGCCACTATCGAGCACACTCCAGGTGATTTAGAACCTATCGCCGACAAAATTTGCGAATTCGAAACGTGCCTTCAAGAAGACAATCTGGATTCTTTGCCCAGAATCAACACAGAATTACACGATATGCTTTACTCCTTGAGTGGCAATCGCCGGCTCATAAAAATCATCAACGATTTCAAAAACCAATTTCTCCGATTTCGCAAAATAATTCTCAAGGATCGGGGTTTGGCATTGATTAGCCAGCGAGATCACCATGAAATGTTGGCTATGATGCGAGGAAGGCGAGCCGATGACGTAGAAAGGCTTGTCAGGGAACACATTCTTAGGGGAATGACGGCTGTCCTTGATCAATACGATAGACAAAAACTTGATCCATTGACCTGAATTCCGGTGAATGGAAGGGAATTTATTATGAAAGACAAAAAGAAAATCCGGATCCTCATAGCAAAACCAGGCCTGGACGGCCACGATCGTGGAGCTAAAGTGGTTTCTTTAGCCCTGCGAGACGCCGGTATGGAAGTTTTATATTCAGGACTTCATCAAAGTGTTGATCAGATAATTGCCGCCGCAGTTCAGGAAGCGGTAGATGTAATCGGTTTAAGTATTATGACTGGGGCGCATCTGCCAATTTGCGCCAGGTTGATGAAAGATCTAGAGGAGAAAAAATTGTCTGATATTTTTGTTGTTATTGGTGGTGTAATCCCCAAAAACGACATTCCCAAATTGGAGGAAATAGGCGTTAAGGGTATTTTCCCCGGGGGTACGCGATTCGAATTCATAATTGATTCTATTCGAGCGTTGTTTTAAGGGAGGGATCGATGGGCGTTGCAAAATATATTAAAAACAAAGCAGATGCCATTGAAAAGGTAATCTACCAATCCGGAATCGAAGTCAAACCGTTTTATGGCCCCAAAGATCTCGAAGCGACTGGCTTCGATTACGAAGTCGATTTGGGTGATCCAGGTCAATACCCATTTACACGTAGCCTTCACCCTCAGGGTTATCGTTCCAGAGCATGGACTACACGACAATATACTGGTTTCGGCACACCTCAGGAAACGAATGAGCGTTTCAAATACATGATAGCCCACGGTCAGAATGGGCTGAATGTGGCTTTCGATCTTCCGACTCAGATGGGTTATGATTCGGACAATCCTAAAGCTGAAGGGGAAGTGGGGCGGGTTGGTATGGCGGTCGATTCTCTCCAGGACTTTGAGATAGCATTTAAGGATATCCAATTCGACCATATTGGCTCGGGTCTAACTATAAATGCAGTGGCCAGTATAATGTTGGCGATGTATCAAGCCACCGCTGAGAAATACGGCTATTCTAAAGAAACAATTAGCGCAACCCCTCAAAACGACATCCTTAAGGAAATGATCGGAAGGGGAGCGTGGATTTTTCCAGTGGAACCGAGTGTGCGACTGGTTTGCGATACGATCGAATACTCCGTCAAGGAACTTCCGCGCTGTAACCCTGTTAGCATTTGCGGTTATCATATTCGCGAATCAGGGGCCACCCCTAGTCAGGAAGTTGGTTTCGCTTTCGAGATAGCTAAATCCTATATTGACAATCTGCTAGACCGCGGCTTGGCGCCTGATGACTTTGTAGGCCGGTTTTCTTTCAACCTGAATGTCTACGGTAACTTGTGGGAACAAATCGCTAAGTTCAGAGCGGCCCGCAAGCTTTGGGCCAAACTGCTCAAGGAAGAATACAGCGTAACGGAAAAGAAGAACCTTTTCCTACGTGGCCTTTTCGGCGGCGGCGGTAGTGGATTGACTAAGGAACAGCCGGAAAACAACATCATACGTGGCGCTTACTATGGCCTGGCCGCCGCCCTCAGCGGCGCTCAAACGACGGCTCTGTGTTCTTTTGACGAAGCCTTTACAATTCCAACACCAAGGGCCGCGTTATTGTCACTGCGCACTCTTGAGATCCTGATGGAAGAAGTTGGGTTGCGAGATACCGTGGACCCACTTGCGGGATCTTACTTCGTAGAAACTATCACGAAAGAGATGGAAGATAAGATCAAGAATGAAATGACGCGTGTCCAAAAAATGGGGGGCATGGTGCATGCTATTTCATCTGGGTACATTCAGCGTGAGGTGGCAAGACAGGCTTACGAATTTGAGAAAAGCCTGCAAAACGGTGAGATCATCAAAGTTGGTGTTAACAAATATACCGAGGGTGAACAGCCAGACGTTGAAGTGCATAAATACAACGATTCCTGGGTTGGCGCACAAATCTCCAGCCTGAAAGCGTTAAGACGAACTCGTGATAACCAAGAAGTTAATCGTTCATTAAAAGCGCTAGAAAAAACTTCCAAATCGCAAAACAACGTCATGCCTGCCCTAGTGGATTGTTGCCGGGCTTACGCCACGGTTGGCGAAATGGCTGGTGTGTTCCGGGATGTTTTCGGCGAGTGGGATGAGCCTTGCTTGTTCTAACCCGTATCCTCAGGAGATTTTTGATAGCGGCAAACCATAAGGCTTCAACGGCGAGGCGCAATTTCTTTTAGTTTAGGTCAACATTGGAGAACTCATGAAAAACAGAGCATTCCGGTTGGGCTGTGACATTGGCGGCACATTTACCGATTTTGTGCTCGTGGACGATACAACAGCAGCTTTTTCTATATACAAATGTTTGACCACGCCGGCTGACCCTTCAGATGCTGTTGAGACTGGTATAAAGGCGCTGGAGAATCAAGCTCCCGGATTTATACCGGAAATGACGGAGATCATCCACGGTACTACGCTGGTCATCAACGCCATTATTGAGAGAAAAGGGGCCCGTACCGGATTGATAACCACAAAGGGATTCAAGGACGTCTTGGAGCTTGGCCGTGAAATACGGTACGACGCGTATGATATTTTCTCTGAATACCCAAAAGCGCTTGTTCCTCGTTCGTTACGGACTGAAGTAGATGAACGAATTACGAGTGACGGACGTGTCCTGCGCTCTCTAAAGCATGATGAAGTCAAACAGGTGACGCGAGAGCTTCTCGATGCTGGTATTGAGTCTATAGCAATATGTTTAATAAATTCATATGAAAATCCGGAACACGAGGCAAGAGTCAAAAAGTTGGTGGAAGAATTGGCTCCGGATTTATCTGTATCCGCATCTTACGAAGTCCTGCCGCAAATTCGAGAGTATGAACGAACTTCCACCACAGTCACAAACGCATACGTAAAACCCATCACGGTGAAGTATCTCCACAAACTCTCCAACCGTCTGCAATCGCTGGGTTTCAACGGTAAGCTCTTTATCATGCTTTCCAGTGGAGGGATCACAACAGCTTCTACCGCTGGTGAATTCCCGGTGCGGATTATCGAATCAGGCCCCACGGCGGCGGTGATAGCTTCGAAACACTTCGGGCGAATGTTTGGAATCAAAGACATTTTTTGTTTCGACATGGGCGGAACTACGGCCAAATCATGTCTCATTCAAAAAGGGGAGGCCGGGTTGGTTTCCACTTTTGAAGTCGGACGTGTGCAACGTTTCAAAAAGGGCAGCGGACTGCCTATTCAAGTTCCAGTAGTTGATTTGATGGAAATTGGAGCTGGAGGGGGCAGTATTGCCCGTATCAGTAAAATGGGTCTTTTACAGGTCGGTCCTGACAGCGCTGGGGCCGATCCGGGGCCAGCCTGCTACGGACTAGGTGGTGAAAATCCCACGGTGACGGACGCTGATTTAACACTAGGTTATTTGGACTCGAACTATTTTCTTGGTGGCGCTATGCCGCTGGATTTGAATGCCGCTCATAGAGCCATCGATGAAAAAGTAGCCAAACTACTAAATGCGACGTTGATCGAAGCGGCGTTTGGCATCCATGATTTGATTAACGAGACCATGGCGGCCGCCGCAAAAACCCATATAGCAGAGAAAGGCGGCAACCCTAACACGGTCACATTGATCGCTTTTGGTGGGGCTGGTCCAGTACATGCTTACGGGTTGGCGAAGAAAATCGGAGCCCCTAGAATAATCGTGCCACCCTTGGCAGGTGTTGGTTCAGCCTTAGGTTTTTTCACCGCTCCCGTGGCGTTCGATCTTGTTCGGAGCCACCGGGTCGAATTAGATGAAGTGGACTTCAACAGCATCGAAAAGCTTTTCACAAATTTGGAAGAGGAGGCTTCGGCTATCCTCAAACAAAGCGGCGCCGTGGACGGTATCAAGTTTGATCGCTCCACTGATATGCGATTTGTGGGACAGGGAGCGGAAACGAATCTGCCTATCCCCAACAGGGCTTTCAATGAGTGGCAAAAAAGTGAAATTCGCGACGTTTTTGATGAGAGCTATAAACGGCTTTATGGCCGCACCTACCCGGATACACGGGTGGAGTTTATATCTTTCAGGGTGCGAGCCAGTCTCCCGCAACATCCCTTTCAAATTCCTCGCATAGCCTCTAGTAAGGGAACGCTACAAGATTGCATTAAAGGAAATCGCGAGGCTTTCTCTTTGATCCAGAAGAGATTTATTCCCTTTACGGTCGTTGATAGGTTCAAGTTATTTCCAGGGGCTAGGATAAAAGGCCCAGTCATTATTGAAGAAAGAGAATCCACTATCGTTGTGGGTGAAGACGCGAACGCAGCAATAGATGACTACGGCTTTGTGTGGATCACCTTTGTGGGGCATGGCCAAACCTGATTCCTGGATTGTCCTCGATTAGAATTTATTAAATGGGATCAAGGGGCTCGATTTGTTCGTCGTGAAAAAACTGATTGAAACTGATTTTGGACGGAGAAATTAACATGCGGGAAAAGTTCGATCCAATTACCCTTGAAATTCTCTGGCGCCGATTAATTTCCATTGTCGATGAAGCCGACGCCTCAGTGGCCCGGACGGCCTTTTCCAGCCTGTTGAGAGATGCGCACGACTACACATGCATGTTCACCGACAGTCAGGGTAGGGAACTTGTGCAAGGTACCCTTTGCACCCCGGGCATGGCCGGCGCCATGGCGCTTGGGGTAAAGAAAATTATCCATTCTCTTTCACGTGCTGAATGCAAACCGGGCGATGTCATCATTGTCAATGATCCATGGTTGCTAGCGGGGCATTTGAATGATGTATGCGTATTAAGTCCCATATTTTACAAAGAGCGCATAGTAGCTTTCACCGCATGCGTTTTTCACCACTCTGATATTGGAGGCCGTGTCGCTTCTGACAACCGGGAAGTCTATGAAGAGGGCCTCTTTATTCCGCCGCTGAAACTTTATGACGCTGGTGTGCTGAATGAAGCTGTGTTGAATCTGATCCGCTGGAATGTAAGGACACCCGGGCAGGTAATTGGTGATATTCGGTCACAAGTAGCCTCCAATCACGTTTGCGCCGAAAAAGTTGTAGAGATGCTCTCCGACGAGGGGCTTGATGACCTGGAAGATCTTGCCGAGGAAATTATTTGCCGAACCGAAACAAGTATGCGACGAGTTATCAAAAAAATTCCCAACGGCCAGTATTGTTATAAAGGGCTTATAGAAGGCGCTGGAAAGCGGGAAGACATTCACATCAATCTTGCTGTCAATGTTATGAACAGTGACATTCTGGTCGATTTTGACGGCACTTCTCTGCAGGTCAATTGGGGCGTAAATGTAGTATATAATTTTACCTACGCATATGTGTTCATGGCCCTGAAAAGCTCTTTCGACCCCGATATTCCCATTAACGAAGGTTCTACAAGACCAATTCAAATGGTGGCTCCGGATGGTTGTGTAGTGAACTGCAGTTTTCCTGCCGCAGTGGCGGCCCGGATGCAGGTTGGTCATTTCATGACTGAAATGGTATTTCGAGCGCTTTCCCCGGCTGTGCCAGATCGCATAATCGCCGGTAGTGGAGGGACTCCTGCCCAAACAAACATTTTTTACGGTCGGGATCGCAATGGAAAACCCTGGCACACCATGATCATACGTGGGGGAGGAATGGGCGCAAGCAGCTCAATGGATGGACACCACTGCGCAATTTTTCCTGCCAACGGAGCCAATACTCCTGTGGAAATACTGGAAAGCGATACCCCGCTAATCGTCGAGGAACGATCCTTGCTGCCTGATTCGGGTGGTCCAGGGGAAAAACGTGGTGGTTTGGGTCGTAAAATGGTCATCCGTGTGCCTGATGACAAGCTAGCCCCTCTTTATCCGGTTACGATCGCAGTGCAGGCGGGCCGTTTTCGATATCCTCCCGAGGGTCTTTTTGAAGGAGGTTATGGATCTAAGGCCCTTTTCTTAAGGAACGGAGAGCCGGTAGACTCCAGCGGACTCACTTTTGCCGAGCCTGGTGACTCCGTGGAGTTCCATAGCGCTGGTGGTGGTGGCTACGGCAGTCCTTTTGAGCGTGACCCTGAGGAGGTTGTTAAGGACGTTCGAAACGGCTATGTAAGCCTTGAAAAGGCTTATGAAGATTACGGAGTAATCATGATGCCCAATAGTCTCGAGGTGAATGAAGCGGCGACCACCGCTTATCGTGAGCAAAGGCGTTCTTGATACCACGAAGGTGTTGTCCAAATAAGGGAAAGGTTTAAAGATGCAATTCTTCCGAGGTGATTCTTAATGTCAAAGACCTTTGTGCCATCTTATCCAAATATTTCAGAATTGAGGAACCATCAATTGGAAGGTCTCAAATGGACAGTCC
>JACWAG010000067.1 GCA_014874425.1 Syntrophaceae bacterium
CCAATGGCTTGGGCCGGAGAACCCTCATGCCTGAATAAATCGAATAAAAACATACAAGGAACTTATTTTCCTAACTGAAAACTTTGGCATTTCTTCACACCTAAGCAGAATATTGTTTGCATTCAAATACATTGACTGGTTGGTTGTAGGAAAAGAATGTGAAGTTGTGCCCAAAAGGGAATGGAGCCCTTTTTTGAATTTGATTTCTACTTTCATCTTCGTCCGTCAGGAACAAGGCAGTGATCATGCTGTCCATCAATAGGTTAAGCAGTTCATTTGACTCCCTGAGATGATCAACCCGCATAACCCTAGCGCTTATTTCTTTTGTTGAAGGTCAGTCCTTCTTACCTATGAATTCAAAATCGTTCGTAATCATAACGATATCAATCCTTGCCTACCGGTCAACAGTTACAATCGGCAGAAAAAACGTGTTGCAATTCATGGTCAATATGATATTAATATACATATACTTTAATTACCCCATTAAAGGATATCGGGTAGCTTCCTCCTTGCGCTATCCCGAACGCAAAGCCTCAGTGTAGACACAATACACTGAGGCTTTGATTTAATAGAGTATCCTTCCTTGTGCGCTCGGTGAACAATCAGAACACTCTTGAAAGATCGACTATCTCCATGCGGTTGTTGGTTTCCGGATGCTTGGCTGATGGGCCCTGAGTAAGAACGACGAGTTTTCCATTAATGTCATGCCGGGTTAGCCAATCGCCCGTAAATGCTCGCCAGTCGTCAGGATCCTCGTCAACAAGCTCAGGGATAACCCCGTAAGAGAATTGCAGCCTCCTACACGTGGTCTGTAGGGAACTCACGGCGATTACCCAAACCGGGAGCTTGAAGCGGCTCATGCTACGAGCCGAGGCCCCTGAACGAGTCGGAGCAAAGATCACGGCGGGCTGTATATGCTCCACCGCGTTTTTCACGCTCACAGCTATCAAGTCCCGTATGTTCAGTTTCTCATCGATCTCCGGCATAGCCAGGAAATGTCCAATCGGCCGCTGACATCGGTAGGCTTCAGTCGCCGAAGCAATCCGCGAGAGTGTGGCCACAGCGTCTATAGGGTACTGGCCAGTGGCGGATTCGGCGGAGAGCATTACGCAGTCAGTTCCATCGAGAATCGCATTCGCTACATCGGTTGATTCGGCCCGAGTTGGTCTTCTGTTGCTGGTCATGGATTCCAGCATCTGGGTCGCTGTTATGACAGGTTTGCCAAGTGTATTCGCCTTTGCCATGATCTCTTTTTGAACCAGCGCAATTCGCTCGATGGGCGTCTCAACCCCGAGATCACCGCGAGCAATCATTATGCCATCAGCAGCCGCAAGAATTTCATCAATATTGTCCAGCGCTCGTGATCTTTCGATCTTGGCTATTACAAATGGGCTGGCCCCGAGTACCGACGCTGCGTCTCGAAGGGCGCCTATGTCGGAAGCTGACTCGACGAACGACTGGCTTACGGCGTCCACCTGATGATCCAAGGCAAATCGAAGACATTCATAATCTCGGTCTGTAAACGCTCCTATACCCAAGGATATCCCGGGGAGGTTCAAACCCTTTCTGGATCGTAGCTCCGCCCCCACCCGAACGACACAATTTACATCGTGGCCCGTAATGCTGACTACCTCGAGTTCGATGAGGCCATCGTTTAAGAATATCTGATCACCTTTCTTAACCGCTTGTGGAAGACTTGGCAGATTCACGGAAACGCGGTTTCGATCCCCTTGAATTTCGTCAACGGTAAGGGAAAATTGATCCCCAGTCCTCAATTCCACAGGCTCTTCTTTGAGATTTCCTATCCGAATTTTGGGACCGGGCAGGTCGGCTAGAATAGCTACGTCACGCCCGTGTCGGGCGGAAACCTCGCGTATATTTGTTATAACTTCATTATGATCTGCAAAATCCCCGTGAGAGAAATTGATCCTGGCCACATTCATGCCTGCCAGTATCATCTGCTCTATGGTTTCAGATGATCTGGAAGCGGGGCCGATTGTGCAAACAATTTTGGTTTTGTTGAGCGGAAGCGCCATGTTTTCACCTTGATCTGATTTTGTTATACCCGATCTCAATATTTCATTTTATAGTATATCATCGCTTGATGGTTGCAAATTCTGTTCACTCATATAAACCTAACGAATCGACCGTGAAAATTCGATACTGAACACTTTTTTGCAACTATTCTCACAAGTAAAGAACTATATAAATTAGGAAGCGATGACTGGTTCCCAATGTCGAATTCATGAGATCTTTGGTCTGCATACTGAACTTGCTTCCTCAAGTGGGAAATGGTGTGATACTTATAAATGTGGCTTAAAAAGAATACCAAATCGCATTGATATCTTGTATGATCATGCTCGTCATTCACTGCTTTCTGTTCAGTAGGAGGAACCATGCTCGTTCAATCAAGTCCCAGCCATAGTCTTACCATCAGAGTCAGATTTGAAAGACGTCCAGGAGCGTTGGCCAGAATAGCTACAACAATAGGTGAGATGGACGCGCTCGTCGGCTCGATTCCTATTGTAAAAATTCAAAAAGACCATGTTATCAGAGATTTTGACATTTACGCCAGTGATGAAAATCACGAGCAAAGAATAGTTGATACCCTTAAGGCGATGCCTCAAGTGGAAGTAATCGCCGTTACCGACCGGACATTTCAATATCACAAGGGTGGAAAGATAGAGATAATCCCTACAAAAAGGCTAGCGGGCCGAGAAGATCTTTCGATGGCCTATACGCCGGGAGTTGGCCGCATCTCTATGGCCATAGCCAGAAACGCCGAGGAAGCCTACAAATACACTATAAAAGGAAATACAGTGGCGATTGTGACTGATGGGTCCGCTGTACTTGGGTTAGGCAACATCGGCCCGCTTGGGGCCCTGCCTGTCATGGAAGGAAAGTCCATGTTGTTCAAGGAGTTCGCCGGAGTCAACGCATTTCCCCTCTGCTTAAACGCGTCTACCGCCGATGAAATTGTGGCCGCCGTTAAAGCCATCAGCCCTGTTTTCGCCGCCATAAACCTCGAGGATATTTCAGCTCCACGGTGTTTTGAGGTTGAAAAGCGGTTAACCGAGGAACTTGATATCCCGGTCTTCCATGACGATCAGCATGGCACGTCAATTGCCGTCCTGGCGGCTTTGAGGAACGCCCTTAAGAGGGTGGGTAAACGCTTGAGCGACGTTAAGATTCTTGTTTCCGGGACGGGGGCCGCTGGCGTGGCATGTATCAAAACCCTATTGGAAGCCGGAGCGCGGCAAATACTCTGTTGCGACCGCTCAGGGGCCTTATATCCCGGTCGGGTAGAAGGTATGAATCCAATCAAGGAAGAAATTGCACGACTCACCAATCCTGAAGGTATTCAGAGCCCACTCAAGGAAGCGCTGGTTGGAGTCGATGTATTCATTGGACTATCCGCAGGAAACCTGCTCGAGCCAAAAGATCTTGAAGTCATGGCTCCGAAATCCATCGTTTTCGCCCTTGCTAATCCTATACCTGAAGTCAACCCCTGGGAGGCGCTCGATTATGCTCAGATAGTCGCTACAGGTCGAAGTGACTTCCCTAATCAGATTAATAACGCTCTTGTTTTCCCTGGAATTTTCAAAGGGGCCTTAAGTGTCCGCGCAAGGAAAATTACTCGGGAGATGAGACTGGCGGCATCCGCCGCAATCGCTGGCTTAATCCCGGAAGATGAACTGGCTGATCAAAACATAATCCCAGGCATCTTCAACAAAGGCGTGTGCCCCGCAGTAGCTGCTGCGGTCGCAAATGCGGCGGCTTTCAGCGGAGGCCTGTGACTGAAGTGACGCATTAACCATTGTTCGAACTAATCACATCCCAGTCAATAACTAGCCCCGAACTTCATTGGAATAGTCATCCACTGTCCTGATAGGGGCGCCGCTTTCCAGGAACTCTGAATTGCCACTTTTATGATTGGTTGAACTCACAGACGGGTTATCTCCAGGAAATACTGAAACTAAGGTTATAGCCGAATTTAGTTCAACATAAACCGCCAATTCGTCGAGAGCGGAAAGGAAATTTCACAATTCCAGGCGTCTGACGCATATATTTAATTCAGGTGATCAGTGAGGGCCTGCGCCTAGCGATTCGTTCAGGGAAGTCCGGTTCAATACGGTATTGGTTTTATAAAAAGTGTATGCGGCATTGGCTATACCCTGCGGCGTTAATCCGTAATCCTCAAGAAGTTCGTTTCGAGTCCCGTGTTCGACAAACACGTCTGGAATGCCAAGCCGTATAACCCTAACCTCAGTCAATCCTTCGTCGGCCAGCAGTTCTAGAACTGCGCTACCAAATCCGCCGGCAAGTACGCCCTCTTCTACCGTTATCACACGACCCGTGGCCCGCGCTAGTCTTACAATCAACTCACCGTCAAGAGGTTTTACAAATCTTGGATTGACGACACAGGCAGAAATACCAAAAGTCTCGAGAATCTCAGCGGCGTGCAGAGCTGGATACAACATGGACCCCAGCGCCAGCATGACAAGATCACTCCCATGCCGAGCAATCACCCCTTTACCCAAGGGAATTATCTCAGGAAAGTCCTTGATTGGGAGCCCGACGCCTTTCGCTCGAGGATAGCGAAGAGCGCAAGGCGATCCCGATTCAATTGCGGTATACAGCATATCGGCCAGTTCATCTTCGGATGAGGGGGCCATTACCGCAAGATTCGGCACGTTTCTGGTAAATGCCACATCGAAGACCCCATGATGGGTCGGACCATCCTCCCCTACGACACCAGCCCTGTCCATGGCGAAAATTACCGGCAAATTCTGCATGCACACATCGTGAATTATGTGATCATATCCACGCTGGAAGAAAGTGGAATATATAGCCACAACAGGTTTATAACCCTCGCAAGCGAGACCGGCGGCGAAAATTACTCCGTGCTGTTCCGCTATACCGACATCAAAGAACCTCTTAGGAAAGATTTCTCCAAATCCGGCCAAACCCGTGCCATATTCCATGGCCGCGGTTATTGCCATGATTTTCGGGTCTCTTTCGGCCAGTTTGATCATCGTTTGTCCAAATACGGTTGTATAAGTCGGAGAGTCGTCCGACACGCGCGCCTTGCCCGTTTCTATTTCAAACGGGCCCACACCATGGAACCGGCTTGGGTCCTCTTCGGCGCAACAATAACCTTTCCCCTTGCAAGTTATCGTGTGCAAAAGCACCGGCTTTCGAAATCTTTTCACATTAGTTAGCGTCTCAATCAAATGTCTCAAGTGATGCCCGTCGATTGGACCCACATAATTGAAACCAAGGTCTTCAAAAAGACGACCCGGCGTAATGAAGCCCTTCAAAGCGTCTTCGAATTGACGGGCGACACCATAAATTGAACGCCCCATAACTCCGGGGATATTCTTCAGGATGCCCTTGATTTCGTTTCTGAATCGGGTTACAAGTTGACCTGTCATGATGCGGTTCAAGTAAGCGGCCATGGCGCCCACATTCGGTGAGATCGACATC
The DNA here is from genome assembly GCA_014874425.1 of Syntrophaceae bacterium. GTDB lineage: Bacteria > Desulfobacterota > Desulfomonilia > Desulfomonilales > Desulfomonilaceae > CAJBEZ01. Next base: position 5,488 of record JACWAG010000067.1, read on the forward strand.
TCGTTGTCGTTCAGGATTATGATAAGGTCCTTTTCGGCAGCGCCCGCCTGATTTAACCCTTCGTAAGAAACACCACAAGTAAGAGATCCATCACCAACCAAAGCAATGACCTTGTGGTTCTCTCCACTCAAACAGCGAGCCTGAGCGAGCCCGGCCGCCACGCTGATAGCATTGCCAGCGTGGCCTGTGTCGAAGAAATCATACTCGCTTTCTCTTCGCTTGGGGAACCCGGCGATTCCTCCCCTTGACCTTAAAGAATGGAACCTGTCACGTCGGCCGGTTAATATCTTGTAGGCATATGCCTGATGTCCTACATCAAAAACGACCCGATCATCCGGCGGAGAAAAAACCCTTAGCAGCGCAATTGTCAACTCGACGACCCCAAGGCTGGACGCCAAATGGCCGCCATTCTCTGAGACTGTCCTAATTATGAGGTCTCTGACCTCATCGCTAAGTGTCTTAAGCGATTCAAAAGGCAACTTCTTGATGTCTTCTGGTGACTGAACCTGATTGAGTACTGAATATTCCATATTTCTAATGTGATGCTCTTCCATTTCCCATCCGCAAAAAAGATCAGCTAACTCGCCGGGCGACAAATTCCGTGAGCAAAACCAAAGAATGCGCTGTTTCGCCAAAAGGTTCAATTAATTCTTTAGCCTCAACGAGAAGATTTAGAATTAACCGTCTTGAATGATCCGCTCCATGCAAAGACGGATAAGTGGCCTTACCCCGTTTCCCATCTTTCTTCACCGCCTTGCCAAGTTTTTTAGGGTCACCTTCCAAGTCCAACAAATCATCCCTTATCTGGAAAATCATCCCAAGCTTTTCCCCAAACTTGTAGAAAATATCTATCTGAGCGTCGTCCGCCCCCGCCAGCCGCGCTCCACTTGTAACCGCGGCCCGTATGAGGGCCGCGGTCTTGTTAAGCATTATCTTTTCTATCGTTGTGTCGTCCGCTGCTTTACCCTCGAAAAACATGTCCAATGTCTGCCCTGCTATCAATCCTCTCGAACCGCAAGCTTCAGCCACATCACGGATAACCGCCAGGACACGATGACATGGAAATATCCTTGATAGTTCTACGGAGCCAAGAATTTCAAAGGCAAGAGTGACTAAAGCGTCACCCGCCAGAATTGCCGTGGATTCTCCAAAAGCTTTGTGACAAGTCGGTTTGCCTCTGCGAAAATCATCATTATCCATGGCCGGCAAATCGTCATGAATAAGAGAATAAGTGTGGACACACTCCAGTGCTACAGCTAAAGGCATTATATCCGATTTGTCAGCGCCGATAATCTCCGCAGCGGTCATTGCGAGAATGGGTCTGATACGTTTCCCTCCGGCGAAAAGACTGTATCGCATGGCCTCGTGTAGAGCCTGAGGTTCAAGTTCAGCGCTCGGGACAAAATTGTCCAGCGCCTCATCTACAAGGTCTCGGTTTCCAGAAATAAACTTCTCCAGGACTGGGTCCAATAGACTACCCTTCTCCACGGCTGAACGAAATACGGTCCAGATCGGCCAAAAGTTCCTCAACTTTACCTTCCGACTGGCCCAATATTTCGAACAATGTTCGCGAAACTCCAACCCCTTCTTCAAACAACTTCAGGCTTTCTTGCAGACCAAGCCCTCCGCTCTCCATTTTTTCTACGATTATCTTTAGCTTCTCCAAACCGATATCAAAATTGTCATTTTCGGTTGGTCCTTTAGGATCTAATGGCATTGATTCCTCATGTTCCATAATTTTGTGATCAGGGTCGACCAAGAATGAGAAGCGACACTATTTGATCTCTTTATCATCGTTTGCAATCAGTTCACTCAATTCACGTTTTGCAGCTACAGATCCTGGATCGATCTTTAGCGCCTTCAAGAAATTCTTTTCAGCCTGTTCTCTACGCATGAAAAACTTCTTGTGGATAAAACCTTCAAGATAATATCCATCCGCTAGTTTTTGCGGCGCAGTTCTGTCGGATCGTTCCCTAATCCTGTTGGAAGCCTGAACATCGTCAAGGGCAGTTTTCACGTAGTAAGCCGGAAAGTTTTGATACAATCTAGCCTTTATCTTGGCCTGGGCCAATTCATAAAGAATATCGGCATACAGTTCCGGTCGATCAGATCCAGAAACATCCAGAGAATCCCTAGCCTCCTCCAACAGATCAAAAGCCTCGAGGTAATGGATCCTTTGTATCAGGGATTTTCCTACATTGAATAACCGTAGGACCTGTAAATCTTGCGCGCCATTGTTTTGGCACAACGGCTCACCAGCCCACAGAATCACAATTATAGCAGAAAACAAAACGGCCAACGAATGTCTACGCAAAATGTTGTAAATGTTGTTCTCCATGTGATGTGGTGTTGTTCGTTTTTACATTTTAAACAAATCGCGTAAATGTAACAAGCGGTCGGTAGCTTTTTCTTGTTTAGTGCGGGACATTTGTTCTTGTGAAAGTATGTCCATGTTAAAATGAGAAAAACTTGCGGACAGGGATCTTGTGAGGTGATTGCGCTGATGAAAGCGCATGCAAAGCAATGGCTGTTTCTGTGGTAAGACTGAAGCCAATTCCCCCCTAGTTTCAACCTCTCCGTATTACTGGTTCAACTCTATTTCTACTCTACGACTCCCTCGATCATCCTGACCATATGGGCTGGACGCCGCCGAATGACCGGCGGACATGGCCATAACACGAATCCGCGATCTCGGAATACCATACATTGTAGCGAGAAATTGAGCCACACTCTCAGCGCGTTTACGCTCAATGGCGAGATTCTGTTCAGGCTTACCTCGTCCATCAGAATAACCCTTGAGTGTAACCCTGGAATTTGGATTTTGTCGCAGCGCCACAGCAACAGCGTCAAGAGTGGCCCTGTTGGCGGCATTTGTGGTAGGGTCCTTGGACGCTACCGAAGAGCTGTTAAAATCGAACAGGATAGGGTTGAACCCGGCCGGAGCGGGCCTCGATGTTCCACCACACGGCTTGACCCAATATTTCAGCATCCACGCGTGCCAACCTGCTGGTGAGCTAAACTCCGCAACGTTATGGTACTCACCTCTTCCTACCTGAGCAATCCCTTTGAGAAAATAGGTCCCGTCCTGAGAGTTTCCGATTTGGAAGGTGTGTATCTCAACATCCGGATTATTCCTACAAATTTGTTCGGCTGTTTTAATGGGGTCCGCCTTGCATGAATCGATACCACCACCAATTAGCAATATAATGCTCTTGCCGTTCGCTGACGCTATCTCGTCACCAGCGCCGCGCAATCCGGCCGCTATAGCGCTTGTCCCGTAGGATACGGTCTTGGGAAATGAATTTATGAATCTCTCCGGATCCCAGGGTTGAATAGCCAGAATACTTTCTGTGCTGTTGCAACCCATTCCGACCTTCAACCCGTAATGTCTAAGACCTATGTTAAAAAAACCATCTGCAGTCAATGGAATGGCTTTTCCAAAGAAATCCATTTGTCTTAGGAGAATTTGATAGTGATCCTTCTCTTTCATATAACCCGAGGCGTCAAACAGGACAAGAATGTTGACGACCTTGCGACAGTCATCACCAAAAGCGCCTCTACCGAAGAGGGTTGAAAAAATGATTAAAGGAAGGATTATGATTAAACGGCCTAGAAAACGCCGGGCAGCACGCATTACTCGCTCCTGACAGAGCCTATGGCCGCAAAATAACGACCACTTTCTGATTTGCTTGCAATTAGCAGAGGATGCCCATATTGTCAACAATTATGCTGAAATAAGCATAATCTAGAGTTTCAATATCGCGTTTGTTTTTTAAATAATACGAGGATATCATGCTAAACTTTATACTGGACGTGATAATGGTTTGCGCTATTGGATGCGTCCTAATATATGTTTTGCCCTCCTTATGGTCCTATCTGGAATCGGCTGAAACAAAACAGGACCGAACTATTTTTGCATTGACGGACGATGGGTGGCGGATCGCCCTTCACAATTATGCGCCGCTAGGCCCAAAAATCGGTAAACCTGTAATACTTTGTCATGGCATTGCCGGCAACAGGTTCATATTCGACTTGAACAACGCTCCTTCGCTTGCGGCTTACCTGAGAAGTCAGAATCGGGACGTATGGGTGGCGGAACTCAGAGGGTCAGGCTGCAGTGGACGCCCGGGACTACTTTTGTCGGACTACCCTCTAAATTGGAATTTTGACGATCACCTTAATTATGATGTGGAGGCGATTATTCGGAACGTGATCAATGAAACGGGAACGGACTCCGTCCATTGGGTCGGACACAGCATGGGTGGTATGCTGATAGAAGCCTACATCTCTCGCAAAAAACCATCATGCGTCGCTTCCGCAGTAGCACTGGGATCTCCAACAGATTTCACGGGAATGAAAACACATCGATTTAGACATGTCGTAAGAATTGAGGCAATGTTAAAAATTATTCCCTTTAATCCCTTTCAACTATTGATCAAGTGTTTTCTTCCGATTTTAAGATTCGCCCCAAGTCTACTTTCGATGATTGTTTCCCCCGAAAATATTGAATGGTGGGTTGTTCGCAAGATTTCTGCTATCGGGACTGAATCTGTGTCTTCAAGCGCCTTGTGGTTGGACATGGCGCGATTCCTATCGGGAGACAAGTTCGCAGATCCTTCTGGAAAGCCATATTTGGAAGGCATCGAGGAATCAAAGACCCCGCTGCTTGCCATTTCTGGCGCAAAAGATATCATGGCCCCACAAAAGGCTGTTTTATCGGTTTGTGAAACTAGCGCCGACGATTGCGTCAGGGAAAGTTTAATCTTGGGCAAACAGGCAGGAATGGAGCAGGATTATGGTCATGTGGACCTCTTGCTGGGCACAAGGGCGCGTGAAGAAGTGTTCCCAATAATAGAACGTTGGTTAGCTCGATGGGATTGCGTCACTTCTCAGGAATGCAAAGGCACTCCGAACAGAGACTCCTAAAAAGTTTCATGATATTTGTAAATTAGCTTTTTAGCTTGACTTATATTAATAAATCTCTATATTTTTACAGTTTGTACTTGACAAAAGTAATTCAGGCCGTGCCACCAAAATGAAAATTCCGATTGAAGACATATCGCCCGCTGGTTTAGAAATTCAATTCGATGAATCGAAAAATATTTTGGGCGAAGCGCTTTCAGGCGTAAGTTTACCGCCAGATGTTGTCATTGACCCCAAGATTAGGGGTCATGTGACAATTACGAAAAACATGGAAGAAATATTGATTTCCGTGGTAGTGGAAGTCAATTTGACCATGAAGTGTTCTAGATGCCTCTGCCAATTCGAGTCTTCAATTCCCATCAACCTCGACCTCACGGCTCGACGGAAGGTTGGACAAGATGGCGAATATGAGACGGACTCTGAGTTGGATTTCAACGAAGTCCTTATTCATGATGAAGAAATCGACATTGGTGAGTTGATCGTCCAGGAAATTTCTCTGGACATTCCGATGAAACCATTGTGTAAAGACGATTGTCTCGGGCTTTGTCCCCAATGCGGCGGCGCCATCGAACCTGATGGTTGCTCCTGTCCTTCTGGGAACTCGGTGGATCCCCGCTGGAATAAGCTCGTAACACTGAAGTCACGACTTAACAATTGATGTGAGAAGGATTTAAAATGCCAGTCCCCAAGAAACGGGTGTCCCGTACAAGACGCGATAAAAGGCGAACTCATAAGAAGTTGACGCCGGTAAATCTATCAAAATGCCCGGAATGTTCTCAACCGGTAGCTCCCCACAGAGTATGTCCGAGTTGCGGGTACTATAAAGACCGGACTGTTCTCAACGTTGACTAGCGAGTTTTGACAGAAAGAATGGCCACCGAACCCGTACCCTCCGGCGACTATTCCATAGCCTTGATGTTTCCTGGACAAGGGTCGCAGTTTCCAGGCATGGCTTTAGATATCGTCCGTGAGAACAGTGATTCGCGCGAGACGCTCGCTTTAGCCGACGAAATTCTCGGGTATCCATTGAGCCGCATTATGGAAGACAACATTGGGAATGAGCTTAACCAAACAGTTCATACTCAGCCCGCCATATTTGTCCATTCCATGCTGGTATGGCGTTTAGTGGAAAAGCAGCCTGGTCTGAAGCCAATAGTTGCGGCAGGGCACTCTCTTGGCGAGTATAGCGCATTGTGCGCCGCGGGCGCGCTAACTTTCGAAGACGCTCTAAGACTCGTTAAGGCAAGAGCAGAGGCCATGGACAAAGCTCAACCCGCTAGCTCCTGCGGTATGGCGGCTGTTATAGGGGTCCCGGTCGACAGAATTCATGAGATTATCGAATCCGAAAAACGAGACTCGGTCCTCGTCATTGCCAACTACAACTCACCCGACCAGTTTGTGATATCCGGAACGCGTGACGCTCTACACCGGGCCACTGAGATCCTGAGCAAGGAAAGGCGGTCACGAGTTGTCAGATTACCGGTTTCGTCCGCATTTCATACTCGTCTCATGGAGTCCGCACAGGAAAGATTGAAATCCGTACTGGATAAAACTGTTCTCTCTCCCCCAAAGTTCGGCGTAATCGCCAACGTCAACGCTGAGCCCTATCCTGATGTCCCGCGGGACATGAAAGCTCTCTTGCTGCAGCAACTAGTGTCTCCCGTTCTCTGGGAATCGTGCGTCAGGAAGATGGTTTCTTTAAAGGCGTCACAATTTCTGGAAATTGGTCCAGGAAAAGTTTTGTCCGGTTTGATACGGAGAATTGATCGCACCATCTCAGCCACTTCTCTTTCGGACACTCAGACAATCAAGGACATCCAAGGAGCGTTTGCATGAGCGGCGTAATTCCGTGGATGAATTTTACAGGCCGGACAGCTTTGGTTACCGGAGGCGCTCGTGGGCTCGGGCGTCAGATTGCTATTGATTTGGCTATGTGTGGCGCTTTTGTGATAATTAATTACAAGTCAGATGATGACGCTGCCACACAAACCATCCGAACAATTGTGGAATTGGGAGGGGACGGGGCCCTGCTCAAATTCGACGTCTCTGATTCCAAACAAGTAGAAAGAAACGTGAATAAGGCTCTTGAGCAACACAAATCAATAGAAATACTTGTTAACAACGCTGGGATCGCAAGAGATGGGCTCGTGGGACGAATGAAGGACGTAGACTGGAATGATGTTCTGAACACAAACCTGACGGGCGCATTCAACATGTGTAGGATGTTGACCAAGAGTATGATTCGGAAGCGCTATGGTAGAATAGTTAATATATCATCTACGGCGGGAGAACTGGGAAACGCGGGCCAGGTAAACTATTCAGCCGCAAAAGCGGGTCTGATCGGTTTGACTAAGGCGCTGGCTAGAGAATTAGCCCCTCGGAACATATTGGTAAACTGCGTGGCTCCCGGGATGATAGCTGGCGGAATGGCAAATCAACTGAACCCGGAACAGCTCGATGCGGTTTTGAAGCATGTTCCATTAGGCAGGCTAGGGACACCGGAAGATGTAGCGGCGTCCGTTGTGTTTCTTTGCTCAGACATGGCTAATTACATTACTGGTCAAGTTTTTAGAATTAATGGCGGACTATATATGTAACGCCAAATGTATGAACAGAATCGCGAAATTTATTTCCCCTTTTGTTAGGGACTTTTTTCGCGATCGTTCATTGTGAAAAAATTTCAAGGAGATCCCGTATGGACGATATTGAGAAAAAAATCGTGGACCTTGTCGCTGAAGTACTGGTGGACGTTAACAAAGAAAACATTCGATTAGATTCTAAGATTGTCGAGGATCTAGGTGCGGAATCTTTGGATATTTACGACATGGTCGCTTTGCTGGAAGATGAATTTGGGATGGAAATCAGCGACGAAGAGGTCGAAAAGATCCGAACGGTTCAGGATGTGGCTGATTTTATCAAGGCCAGTCAAAAGAAGTCTTAAATATTCTTTTTATTCGTAAAAAGTCGGGAGGAACGCTTGCGGCGTAGGGTTGCAATCACTGGAATGGGTTTGGTCACCTGTCTAGGAACAGGTGTTGATGAAAACTGGAATCAGCTCACTGGAGGCCATTCGGGCATTCGCCCAATTACCTTGTTTGATCCTAAAAGGTGCCAGACCAGAATTGCAGGGGAAGTTCCGTCAGAATTCGACCCGATGCAATACGTTCTGCTCAAAGAGTTGCGCCGTCTCGACCGACATCAACAAATAGGTCTGGTTGCTGCCTGTCAGGCGGTTGAAGCCTCTGGGTTCGTCTTCCCTCCCGCTGATCCATATCGTTACGCTGTTATAATAGGATCTGGGATCGGTGGCCTTTCGACGATCGAGGCTGGATATGAGGTATTGAGGGAAAAGGGACCAAAAAGGATGCCTCCGATGATGATCCCCATGGCGGTCATCAACTTGCTGCCCGGATTGATCGCAATGAGATTCGGTCTCAAGGGACCCAATTTCGGGGTTGTGAATGCTTGCGCTTCCAGCGCCTCAGCAATAGGCGAAGCATACAGACTCATTGCGTCAGGATCAGCGGACATGGCAATCACAGGGGGAGCGGAAGCTGTAGTGGGCGAGTTCGCCATCTCCGCTTTCAATGCCTTGAGGGCGCTTTCAACCAGGAATGACGAGCCGGCAAAAGCTTCTAGACCGTTCGACCGAGACAGGGACGGTTTTGTACTGGCTGAAGGCGCTGGTATGTTGACCCTGGAATCCTTGGAGCATGCAAAAAATCGGGGCGCAAACATTCATGCCGAAATAGTTGGCTATGGCGCCACATCAGACGCCTATCACGTCGTGATGCCCGATCCGAATGGAGCCGGCGCCTGCCAGGCAATGCGTTTGGCTATTCAAGACGCAGGCATCGAACCTGAACGGGTTGAATATATAAATGCTCACGGCACATCCACCGATTTGAATGATAAGACGGAAACCCTTGCCATCAAACGTTCATTCGGGAAGTTTGCCTATAAATTGTCCATCAGTTCAACCAAGTCCATGACGGGTCACGCTTTAGGCGCAGCGGGCGCAATAGAGGCGATATTTACCGCTCTGACTTTGGAGCGCGGTATAATACCTGGAACATTAAACCTTGACTCACCCGATCCAGAGTGTGATCTTAATTACACGCCCAAGGTGATGGTAAAACGTAGCGTCGAATACGCTATGTCGAACAGCTTCGCATTTGGTGGTCAGAACGTGTCCCTTTTGTTCAGGAGAACTTAGTAAAATGGCGAATGTTCTGTTGGGTTCGGATCATGCCGGTTTTTTTTTGAAGGAAATAATTAAGCAAGAACTCGTCCAAAAAGGGTACGAGGTTATTGATGTAGGTTGTTTCACTGAAACGTCTTGCGACTATCCTGTATTTACCGCTGATCTGTGTAAACAAATTCAGGACGGCAAGGCCCCGAAAGGGGTTTTGGTATGCGGTACGGGTATTGGAATGTCTATGGCGGCCAACAGAGCAAAGGGTATAAGGGCCGCTTTATGCGCAAACGAATATCAGGCGCGTATGAGCAGGGCCCATAATGACTCTAATGTCCTTTGTTTAGGCTCGAGGGTCCTCGGACAAGACCTAGCCCTGTCAATTCTGGAAGTATGGCTTAAAACTGAATTCGAGGCGGGGCGTCACATGAGACGAATAGACATCATCGAGTCATTTTGATTTTTTCTCATCGTAGACCGGTCAACCATTTTTTCATCATTATGAAATCCCAGAAGTCCATAAGAATTGGTGCACATATACAGTTACAGAATTTCCAAAGCGACCGGATACGGCTCCTTTGAGGCTTCAAATAGAGGAACAACATGAATCCACTTCAAAAAACTGACCCTGAGATATATGACATAATAGTGCAGGAAAAAATGCGCCAGGAATATCGATTGGAAATGATAGCGTCGGAAAACTTTACATCCTCTGCGGTGATGGAGGCTCAAGGCAGTATCCTTACAAACAAATACGCTGAGGGCTACCCCGGACATCGATATTACGGTGGTTGCTCAAACGTGGATATCATAGAAGAAATTGCTAGGACCCGAGCCGCTAAAATTTTCGGGGTCGATCACGCCAATGTTCAGCCGCACTCCGGAACTCAGGCAAACATGGCCGTTTTCTTTTCCGTGATGGAACCTGGCGCTACTTATCTAGGTATGGATCTTGCCCATGGTGGCCACCTTTCAATGGGGCATCCAAAGAATTTCTCGGGAAAGATCTACCGGGTAGTGCCTTATTCGGTCAGACGGGAAGATCACCGTATCGATTACGATATGGTTCGGACACTTGCAATAAAACACCGCCCCAGAATGATCATCGCCGGAGCAAGCGCTTATCCGAGAATTATCGATTACTCTATTTTTGGCGAAATTGCCCGCGAAGTAGACGCTGTTCTGATGGCAGATGTCGCCCACATCGCCGGCCTCGTCGTAACTGGATTGCATCCTTCCCCAGCTAAAGACGCCGATTTTGTCACCACCACCACCCACAAAACATTGCGCGGTCCTAGAGGCGGGATCGTGATGTGCAAAAAGAAATGGGCGTCTGTCCTTGATTCGTGCATCTTTCCTGGAATGCAGGGTGGACCTCTTATGCATGTCATCGCTGGTAAAGCTGTAGCGTTAAAGGAGGCTGCAACCCCACAATTCAGTGAATACCAATTCCGAGTTGTCCAGAATGCGAAAACTCTTGCTGAAGAACTGATGAATTATGGTTTTAAGATCGTGTCCGGTGGAACCGACAACCATCTAGTGCTCGTTGACTTAACGGATAAAAATGTCAACGGAGCCCAGGCCCAGGAAATCCTGGAAGCTGCTGGTATAACGGTAAACAAGAACGCTATCCCGTTCGATCCCCTACCCCCTGGCAAAGCTTCCGGTATCAGGATAGGAACCCCTGCGATCACAACCAGACAAATGGGAATCCATGAAATGCGCATAATCGCTTCCTGGATATCTGAAGCGATCGATAACAGGACCAATGAGTCCGTCATCCGTAGGATCGGGGAAAATGTCAGAGAATTGTGTGTTAAATTTCCCCTTTATATGAATGGGAAAGGTGGAGTCTGATATGGCTGGCATAGGAATCTTGAGTAATCTTAAACTGTTTCCTGAGCGACGGTTCGATACCGATTTTCCTCTCATTTTCTGGCTCGCGGGGCTATGGTTCTATCTAAAAAGCTTCCTGTACTTTTGTTACTTGTATATGCTGGGGCTGGACCCTACTCCATATTCGACCGCGGTCAAGTTTGAAATCTTTTATTTCGCAATAGCCTTGATACCGGCATTTCTACTGGGAGTAGCGTTCTGGAATGAAAAGGCCACCGCAGTGGTTGTTGGCATTGTTTATCTGGTTATCGACACACCGATTTTGGGTTTCCATGTGTTAAGGATGGCGGATGAAGGTTACCTAGATTCAGGGCTTACACAATTTTTTGAGATTGGAAGTCTCGCAATGAACGTGATAGTCCTTGGATGGCTTATTGGGTCGCGTTCAGCTCCAAAATCCAATATAGATACATCAAAAAAGCCTAAGCGACGTTGATCTTATATGATAACTCCTTGGAGTTAGTTTGCATAATCAGGATCTATAGTTGCTTCGGATGAAGACCTTGAAGAATTAGCGTTTTTGTATAATGTGGCATAGCGATTACTATTGACATTATATCGTGAAATTAATATAATACGCATATAAATTAAAGCGAAGCATTATTGCTACAAACCTCCACGCTTCGTTACCTCCTAAAAAGCCGAGCCAGCGAATAGCTCGGCCATTTTTTTATTGCGTTATTTGTAGGCGTTTTATCACAGGGCCTCAAAGTCTCTTGATTACGACTTGCGCTGGTGATACATTGTAATTTATTATGTCTTTGTATCGGCCCATATTTGAAAGAAACTCATTGATTTATTTCATTTGCTGTTTCAGTTCCGTTATATAGAAACTAAGGTTAGTTTGTTATCAGATTGGTGGGCAGAGAGCGATCTCGTTTGAGGAGGCGGCATCATGAAAATCGAGTATGTAAGAACAACATGCCCTTATTGTGGGTGTGGGTGCGAGATGCTTTTGGAGACAGTGGACGGTAGAATAACACAAACTCTGCCTTCCAAGACCAATCCGATGAATCAGGGCAAGCTTTGCATTAAGGGATGGAACGTCCATGAGTTTGTTCAGAGTCCTCGGAGATTGACAAGGCCATTATTGAAAAAGGATGGAGTCCTCCAGGAAGCTTCATGGGATGAGGCGCTGAATTTCACCGCATCCCGTTTACAGGAAATTAAGACAAAGCACGGTGGGGACAGCATGGCTTTCCTTTCATCGGCAAAATGTAGCAATGAAGAAAATTATCTTTTTCAGAAGTTTTGCCGGGTAGGATTTGGAACAAACAATGTAGATCACTGCGCCAGGCTTTGACACTCTTCGACGGTGGCAGGTCTTGCCGCCGCTTTCGGAAGTGGAGCCATGACAAACTCGATCCCTGAGATTGAGGACGCAGACTGTATTTTCATTATCGGATCAAATACTTCTGTTGCCCATCCACTTATAGCTAGTCGAATTTACAAAGCCAAAGCAAAGGGCGCAAAAATCATTGTAGCAGACCCCCGGAGAATTCATGTCACATCTGTCGCCGATATTCATGTCAGACAAAAACTAGGCTCGGATGTCGCCCTGATCAATGGCGTTATGAATGTCATTCTTTCCAAAGGCCTTCATGACAAAGCTTTTATTGAAGAGCGCACGGAAGGATTTGAAAAACTTGAACAAACGCTGAAGAATTATCCACCTGAAAAGGCGTCCGAAATAACAGGTGTCTCCCCTGAGGATATTGAAAAGATCGCAATTGCCTTCGCTTCCTCGGATAAATCAACAATCTTGTACGCTATGGGCATTACTCAGCACTCACATGGCGTCGATAATGTGAAGTCATTGGCGAATCTTTCCATGTTGACCGGAAAGATCGGCAAACCGTCCTGTGGCGTCAACCCACTGCGCGGCCAGAACAACGTCCAGGGAGCGTGTGACATGGGAGGACTCCCAAACGTTTACCCGGCTTATCAGGTTGTCACTGACGAAAATAACCGTAAAAAGTTTGAAGAGTTGTGGAACACCCAGCTATCTTCTAAGGTTGGTTTTACCATAATGGAGATGATGCATGGGCTCGAAGACGGCTCAATCAAGGGCATGGTGATCCTCGGCGAAAATCCGGCGGGTAGCGATCCGGACGTAAAACACGTCAAGCATGCGCTTGAAGAAGCTGAATTCTTAGCGGTTATCGACATTTTTCTTACCGATACGGCAAAAATTGCGGATGTTGTATTTCCAGGGGCTTCATTTGCGGAGAAAGACGGGACTTTTTCAAACACAGAACGCAATGTGCTCAGAATCAGGAAGGCTATCAATCCCCCCGGTGAAGCACGGCCGGACTGGCAGATAATTTGTGACATCTCAACACGGTTCGGCTTGCCCATGACTTATGAATCTCCCGAAGAAATCTTTGAGGAAATCGCCCTGGTGACTCCAAGTTACGCCGGTCTAAATTATGCCCGTTTGGAGAATGGTCCCATACCTTGGCCATGTCCAACCAACGATCACCCCGGCACTCCAATACTTCACAAGGACAGGTTCACGCGTGGCAGAGGGCTATTTCACGCCTTGGAATACCGGCCACCCGAAGAACTTGCTGATGAAGAATTCCCCATATTGTTGACCACTGGTAGGTTCTTTCCGCATTACCATACCGGTACAATGACGCATAACTCCATTACGCTGGAAAATGAAATGTCTGAGGGATACATTGAGATCCACCCATATGACGCCAAAGATATCGGATTAACCAGTGGTGAAAATTGTAAAATTGTTTCCCGCCGCGGTGAGGTGATTACAAAGGCTGTAATAACTGACATCGTAGAACCAGGAACCATTTTCATGAGCTTTCATTTTATGGAAGCCAATGCGAACGTGCTGACCAATCCAGCTCTTGATCCAATATGTAAAATACCTGAATACAAGGTGTGCGCTGTTAGGGTAGAGAAACTGGAAGAATCGAACACCCCGGAGATAAAGGCCGTCATAAGCGCTTAGATTAGCTAGCCTTTTTATATACTGACATGAACAACGACATGGAGAGATCATTCACGACGAATTCTCTCCTAGTCGATTCATGTAGGCCCGCCACTGAAACGCCAATTTGGATTAGTCTGGGGAATTTTGTTCTTGGTCCAGTTCGGGAAAGAGGTTTACGGCGCCGTGGCCGAAAAAATTGAATCTACCGGCCCTGGCGTACGTGACAACATCCAGACCTACCTTACGGGCAATGTTGACAGCGGTTGAACTGGCGCTCGAACCAGAGACAATGATGGGAAATCTGAATC
>JACWAG010000068.1 GCA_014874425.1 Syntrophaceae bacterium
ATATTATTCAACACCAAAACACCCGTGAAGCTTTTTCACTAATATGATTATATCCTTCTGGTTGGTTTTTTCAACAAAATTTTTCGTGTGCGCCATTTTTTTATTGTTCCATCGGAATGTCCACAGAAACATTCTGTCCATCAGCGGTGGTCATAGTCCCTATGAGCTTGAGATCGTCCGTCACCTTACCGACAAATCTAAAACCCATATTGTCGGAAGCTTCGACAGCTCCATTATCATAAGTCCCCTGCCCGTAGTGAGTTTCCTGTTTACCTGAAGGGGTAACGATTTTCAACGTGCCTTTAACAGTTTTTCCAGTGAAACTGAAAGTCGCTCTCCATTGCATTCCCATGTACACACCGGAACTTGAACCGGAAAAATCCTGCTTGCCAATTTTTGCCAATACCTGACGAGTGTCCTGTTCTCGAACAACCTTCTTGAAGTAAGGGAGTTTTGTTTGATCAGCGTTTACATTCCCGGAACCTGATTTGGCCCGATTATCGTCCTTGCCTGCAAGGTTAGCGCGTTCCTGCTTTGCAAGATCAGCCAGAACTCCTTCTATGCCTCCCTTTTTGTCCTCATAATCCGACATTGGAGGGGCTGAGGCGAGAATGGAAGCAAGACGATCCCTGTCAGTAGGGTTGATGTTTTCAGCCAAGGTCCGATTGATGTAATCTCTGCCGGCTTTTGGCATGTCGTCCAACATACATAATATCCCCATGTTATAAAGCGCTTCTGGATTATGCTGATCTATTTTGAGCCCAAGTTCCAAATCCCTTATGGCCAGTTCATATTGTTCAATTGCGGCGTAAGCTGCGCTCCGGCCCAAATAGGCGTCCACAATGAACGGATCGAGTTCAATCGCGTGATCGTAATCCGAAATGGCTTTGTCATAGTATTTCATCGAATTCTCTGAGTCAGCGCGAACAATGTAGCCTTTTGGATCTGATGGCTTTGAATCGATTACCCTATTCAAATCTTTCAGGGCCAAGTCCACGTTCCCTAGGGCATCATAAGCCCTGGCCCTGTATTCATAAGCCTCACTTCCGGCCCCCCTGTTCAAAGCCTCGGTCAAGACCCTGATCGCCTTTAAATAAGCCCCTCTTTCGACATCTTGTCGTCCCTCATCAACGTAGGATTCGAGCCTCGCTTTGGATCGCATCAGCCGGATACGGTCGATCGCCTCATTGGCTAAACAAATATTGGTGGTAGCCCACGAAATTATTAGAACGGCAATTAACAGTGAGGCGCTTCTCTTTATCATGGCATTGATCCGAGAATTATTTTACAGGCTCGGGAAATTGTGAGAAACCGTTGAATTGGTCAAGATTGATATAAATCAAAAAATATTTCCTGTTATGCAGTTTGCGACGTTGTCCGTGAATTCTTTCACGTAAATATGATATAAATCATTTTGTATTTTTTGTCATGAATGTAAATTACGCATGACTCGAGCCTATGGACGTTAAAACCATATCCGACACTGACAAATTTTCAGGGAAAACATCTATCGCCGAAAAACTGGCGTTCGTGCTGTTCTGCGCAACAAGCGTCCAGTTCGCTCTCTTTAAAACATTTGTGCCCATTGTCCTTGGAGTCAAGACTGATCTTTATTCTGGAGCGATATGCGCGATTACCCTGTCCTGCGCTATTATCGCGGCTGGAGCGCGATTCCCGAAAATATCATGGGCGGAACTGGGTATTTCTGGATCTCTCATTACTCTCGCTATCCTGAGTGGATTTTTTAGCGCGACATCCTGGAGTTCGACCGTATGGTCATTAACCTGGGGCGCAAACGCCCTCGGAGGATACTGGTCAGCCAGGCTTCTTCTCACTAACAAGACCAGAGTCAAAATATTTGTTTGGGTATGCGCGGTAACTCTGGACCTGCTCTTGGCCCTAAGCCTCTGGGGCTATTATTTCCACGGTCTGAGCACGTATTTTGTTTTCGACCTGCATTTGCTGGTTGACATCATATTGCTGCTTTCCTTCTCCAGTCTGGCTCTGATGATGAGCAAGAGCCTGCTCGGGAAAATCTTTGGGGTTTCACTTATTGTCCTTTCGTACGTAGCATTATATATATGCGGAGTCGCAGCGGTAGATTCCGCAGTGCTTATTCCATCCGTTATACTCATTCCTGGTTTGATACTGACCCTTTCAAGGTCAAAAAGCAGACTGGCGCCTATCATTCTCGTGCTGTTTGCAGTTGCAATAACGGCCCATTTTCTTTCATATGATTCTACCAAGAAACATTACAGCAAGGATTACAATTGGGGGAGGTTGGAATTCTACACGTTCTCGGCGCACGTCGCCAAGCAATCTCCCTGGTTTGGGATCGGGCTAAGGACGCCACGCACTCCCTATGTATCTGATTATAAGGGATGGCACAGAAGTTATTCAGAAAAAGAATTTGAACAATTCATATCGTGGGCGGTTTCATCCCAGAATATTTTCCTGACTTTCATGGTCGGATTCGGGGCGCCTTTTGCGGCAATTTACCTGTTTGCGATTGTGTTCCTCCTGATCAGGTTGTTCAGGGCTACCTTAAATCCGGCGTCTGATGAGCCAATACCACCCTTGGCGCTGTTTTTACCGATTACAGGGGCTATGCTTCACTTTTTGGTGATGGATATTCTCCTTATGCCGACGATCGCATGGTTTTTTCATGTTCTGCTAGCCATGATCCCTAAACCAGCGCCAAAAGCCCAAAGGGAAAAAATCAAACTCCGATCAGTTCTTATAGTTGCCGGCCTGACAATTTTTGCCGCTTTGATAGGAATCATAGTTGGAACCCACCCCGCATTCAATCCTGAAAATTTTCCGACCGCCGATGAGATCAAGTTCAAATTCAGAAAGCTTCCCATAATATCGGCCTTTTACGAAGCAAAGCCGGAACATGAAGGCCCTGTCAAAGATACCAGAGCCTGGCTTACCGTTAATATTGAAGGTTACCATGGTGAACCCATGGAATGGGCTATACTTTGCGTGCTGGACAATTCAGCGTCGATGTTCAAAGAAGATGCTCCATGGGTTCCGAACAGGTATGCGACAGCCTCTACATTCATCAGCCGATTGGCGAGAGATTCTGGCCCTGGTAACAAGCTAGCGCTCAGAGACTTTGGTAACGTGTGGCCGCTAAAACGAAAGGGACGGGATATAAATCTCCGGGTAAGCCGGATCATGATTCCCTGGACAGATACTCCATTAAAATCAGATCTCACAGCTCAGCTTGCAAAAGAAGAAGCCGGAGCGAACAACATTTGCGCCGCAAGTGTATCAGCCTTGACTCATGATTTTATAAAACTGGAACCAAGGTTTGGGCCCCGAATTCTGTTGATTACTGACGCCTCCAGCGAATGCAATGTGGATTCTTTTCTTGATCTGATCGACCAAATGTACTCTGTAGAGCGCAAGCCTTTGATTGATGTGGCTCTTGTCGGAGCATCGGGATCGTGGGCGGATAGACTTCGGGAAGTAGCTAAAGATACAGGTGGCTTTAGTTTTGGTGTGACTTCACCTGAAACCCTAAACACAGGGCTTGCAGATTATTTAATGACTCTAAACAAACCACAGGAAGCGCCAGTTATAGTTACTCAGGATGACAAAAGCAGGAGGATTATGCCTGGATCGACCATAGAACTTCAATCGGGATTATGTAATCTTAAACTGCCTAAAATTGGAGGTCTTGCGGAGTCGGCCCGAATTATAAAGGATATAACTCTGTCAGGTGGCGAGAAAAAAGTCATCAACATCGTAATTGACAAAGGTCATGTGTCTGTCCAGCAGTAATCTCGTTTCCTTTCGGCCGCTGATGTAACTCTGATCCCTAGCCGTGCTCCTGGAGCCACTTGAGGATTATCTTTTCAGTGAAGAATGATGAGTTCATGACTGGCGAGTTCAAAGTCCTTGCCCCACTGGCGGAGGCCTTGGCTCTAACTACCAACAACAGCAACAAAAATATCATCTTGGGCGCATTAGATTTGACAGGACCAGTTAATTTGGACGCCCTAAAGATGGCTGTATCGGAAATTGGTGATATTTACCCTCAGATCAAGGCCCACCTCAAAGAGGTCAAAATTCAGCAAAAATATTATCTGACGTGGGAACGCTTATACACCTCTGATCTTGCTCTGTTCTTTCATGATGTTAGCGCTGGCGCCTCATACAGTTCCCGCCTCGAATTTTTATTAGGTTGCCTGGAATCCAGATTGAACAGGGAACGAGATGTCTTTAGCGAGCCGGCCAGCGAATTCCATTTGCTAAGTTTTGATCAAAATCACCATATCCTTGCCTGCATATTGTGGCATCCAGCCGGTGACGCCGTCACATTAGCGGAAATCGTAAAGGCGCTCATGGCCATATATCATGAACTGGCGGTTAGTGAAAAGGCTGTGTTTTCAGATTATCCGATGTCCGTCTCGACTGGTAGTAAGCGTTTTATTCGCAATCACAAGACCGACTTGTCAGACTACTGGAAAACCCTTTGCGAAGCCATGATTCCTTACACCAGGTGTTCCATCGCTAATGGCTCCGGTGTTCCCGGAGACTTTCGAGAGCATTACGTCAAACGATTGTTCCGAGAAAACGAAACTGAGGATATTGTTTCGAAATGCGCTAAAATCAGGGTGCCGTTTGTTGACTATCTCCTGGCAGCGATGTGCTTGGCCGTCGATCGATGGAACGGCGCCCACGCGGCTCAGTCATCGACTATTTCCGCCGCTCTGACCGTGAACATGGAGGGACGGTTCCAAGGCCAGGAAGGCCCAAACAACGACAGTGTGCTCTATTTCCAGTTCAGCCGGGAACAGAGAAAAGATCCCAAAATGTTAGCCCGCATGGTGTGCCGTTCCCGATTGAAGAAATTTAGAGAGGGAACGGACCTGAAATATTCGAAAGGCCTGGCCAAAATAAACAGTTTTCTCAGGATTTTCCCTTTTAAAATCCGACAAAAGGCGTACCTGAAAATTCTCCAAAGACATCAGACATCATTCGCTCTGGGTTTCATGGGGGTGTTATGGCCAGAATCTCGAGGTCGCAGAATATCAGGAGATTCTTACCTCAAATCGGTCGGCGGTCTAGATGTGACTGAAGCATACGGCCTAGCCTACAGAATCGTTTCCAACACCCCTTTATATCTTACCGCTTACTTTTTTAGAAAGAGGCTTAACCTGATATTGTCCGCGGCAGCGTGGCAATTCACGAAAATGGAAGCTCAGGATTTTCTGAGCCTAATCGCTGACATGATGCTGGACTATGGTTCTGGAGATTCCAGTTTATGAAAAATCGCGGTGATTTCTCGCGCCGAGCGTTACACTACACACCCATGGGATGGACGGCTGAGGCGTTTTCATTGCGGGCTTAGCGACTTAATACGCGGGAGAATATACCCGACTATGCCAAAACCGATCACAAACAAAGAAAGGACCTGACCTTCAGTCAACCACCCGAGAATGCCACCCCAATATCGATCAGGCTGGGTTGTAAATTCTATCATGAACCGAAGGACCCCATACCCAATTAGAAAAAAGCAGCTAAGGTCCCCTGGTTTGAGGGGCATCGTCCTAACCTTCCAGAGTATGGAGAATAGCAATAGTCCTTCGAAAACCGCTTCATACAACTGTGAAGGATGGCGAGGGATCGGCCCTCCAGCAGGACAGATTATCCCCCAGGGAAGAGTGGTGGCACGACCAAAACCTTCACAATTAATGAAATTGCCGATCTTGACAGCGACCAATCCAACAGGAAGGCCGAGATATACAACATCTGACAATTCCCTCAAAGGCACTCTGTGTTTTCCGATAAAAATAAAGCCCCCAACGGACATCCCTATTAGCCATCCATGAGCGCTCATTCCTCCGTGCCAAAATGCTATTACCTCCCATGGCTTTTGGAGAAAAAACGACGGATTATAGAAAAGCGCATAACCCAGCCTGGCGCCTATCAGGCCTCCAATCAGACCGTAAAACAGGAGTTCCGGTAACCCATTGACAGGAATGGGCCGCCCTTTCCTCCGAACTATTTCATGGCGCGTTATCATGTACCACAAAAGAGCTCCTGTGGCATACATCAAGCCATACCAGGTGCTCTGAAAAGGCCCGATTCTGAAAATAACAGGATCAATTAACGGACATACCAAACTTGTCAAATACATATGTGGCAGACTCCGCAAGAACCTGAGAGCCGACTGTCAAAACTTGCCCCCCGCTGACTCGGCATAACCCACCAGTTCTACATGTCCGTGACCTTTAACATTTTGTCCTGACATGCTACCAGAAACGTTTACCGGGCCTTCCCAATAATTGATGGTTGTGGATGTGGCTGATACAAGTTCATGTTCCTTGATGAGAGGAATAACCTTTAGTTCCAGATTCAGGGGTTCGATTCGCAAAAACCACTCAACAGGGTAGCGTGCCCCGGTTGCCTGACTCGTCCAAAAATCAACTACTGTCACATGCAAATCGACAGCCCTTACACATCGCCACGAGCCATCCGGAAAGACCATTGTCGCTGAAGATGTTTCAGCCATTGTTCCGTCGGAATTGCGAATAATCGAGACCATAACCTCATGATTGTTGTCCAGAATTATTCCAAACCAATCCCAACCTCTAATTGATCTGGGCAGTATGGAAGTACCAAATTCCCTGTCCATGAAACTTGCGCCGGAAACGTTGTGCGCGATCCCCCGCCATTTCAATTTTCCGGTGGTCTTCAACGAAGCCAGGGAATAGTGATATGACGCCTCACCCGGACCTGGTCCCTTAATGCTTAAGCC
>JACWAG010000069.1 GCA_014874425.1 Syntrophaceae bacterium
AAAGTTACTCTCAGAACACACTATTTTCGACGGAAATTTGACCTTCAGGACTGTTGCATCTAAAATATAAGGAAGCTGAAGATAGAACGTATTCGATCATGATGCTACGGCCATTAATAAATTTTGGCAACCCGTAGAGAAAGGGTATGAGATGCATAAGATACTACTGGTAATATGTTTTTCGCTATTTTCCATTGTGTTGGTTTGTGGTTCCGGTATGGCCCAAGACCCTATCAAGTGGTCGGCTCCAATGAATAATTACCCCGAGCAATGGTCGCCAACTCCCGCTCCCCCACAATATAATCAGTATGGCTACGGTTATTCATATCCTTATGCCGCATACGGATATGGAGGATACGGCCAGAATCAGGGGTATTCGTACGGCTATGGCGCGCCCTCCCAACAATATGGTGGCCAGTATTCAGGTAACCCTTATTATTACGGAAGATAGGGCCCCCGCAGTTCATGGTTACAGGCCGGCGCTCCAACAGTCAATTTTGGTCCTGATAGCGGAAACAATCTCATTAGGTTTGACCAGCCTGTTTTCCTTCGTCTTGCGGTCTCTTAGCTCAACATTTCCTTGAGCCAAGGCCTTTTGTCCGATTGTCACTCTAAACGGTATACCGAGCAAGTCAGCATCCTTGAATTTGACTCCGGGGCGTTCGTCTCTATCATCCCAAAGCGCGTCTATCCCAGCGTTCCATAATTCGTCATATACCTTTTGAGCGGTGTCATTTATTGCATCTGACTTGGCGCCGACCGGTGTAATTATGACTGTAAAAGGGGCCAGTGGTGGCGGGAAGATGATCCCGTCATCATCATGGTTTTGCTCAATCGCAGCGGCAAGGACCCTGCTCACGCCGATCCCGTAGCATCCCATTATCATGAAGGTTTCTTTGCCTTCCGGGTCCAGGAATGAAGCGTTCATAGCTTTGGAATATTTGACTCCAAGTTTGAAAATGTGCCCAACTTCGATACCCTTGTTAAAACGTAACTTTCCAGAACAACGCGGGCACAAGTCACCTTCTGCCGCGGCCCTGAAATCTCCGAAATTGTCAACCAGAAAATGATTTCTGGGGTCAACGTTTATGAGGTGAGTGTCAGCCTCGTTGGCCCCAACTACAGCGGACTGGATTGTCAGGATCGCGTGATCGGCCAGGACAGGGACGTCTTGTAATCCAATAGGACCTGAGAATCCCAACGGACCACCGGTAACTTTTGCAATAAGGGTAGGGTCAGCCATTTCGATGTCAGCAATGTTGAGGAAGTTTTTAACTTTTACTTCATTGAGTTCGTGATCGCCTCTCAACAGGACTACAATCGGGCCCTTTTCTGTTCGCAATATTAATGTTTTAATAATGCTTAAAGGACTTAAATTTAGGAATTTGGCGACATCTTCGATGGTTTTTACGCCGGGTGTGTTTACCTTTTCCGGGGTCCCAGACAGAGCGGGAAACGACACGGGTTCATTCCTTATTTCGGCCTTTTCCAGGTTCGCAGCGTAATCACAGGAATCACAAGA
The DNA here is from genome assembly GCA_014874425.1 of Syntrophaceae bacterium. Classification (GTDB taxonomy): domain Bacteria; phylum Desulfobacterota; class Desulfomonilia; order Desulfomonilales; family Desulfomonilaceae; genus CAJBEZ01. Next base: position 1,523 of record JACWAG010000069.1, read on the forward strand.
TACTACTACATCTTCACCGGTATCGGCCAATACCATGAATTCATGAGAGAAGCTCCCTCCGATAGGACCAGAATCAGCTTCTACCGCCCTGAACTCCAAACCACATCGTCGGAAAATCTTTTCATAAGCGTCCCGCATTTGAATGTACGACTGTTCAGCTCCTTCTTCAGACGCGTCAAAGGAATAAGCGTCTTTCATAATGAACTCACGTCCACGCATCAATCCGAAACGTGGCCTGATTTCGTCACGAAACTTGGTCTGTATCTGATATAGATTTAGCGGCAAGTCTCTATATGAACGAACCTCGCGTCGGACGAGATCTGTTATGACTTCTTCATGAGTCGGGCCAAGGCAACATTCCCTGTCATGTCGGTCCTTGAATCGTAGCAGCTCTTTTCCATAGATGTCCCAGCGCCCCGATTCCTTCCATAGTTCCGATGGTTGAACAACCGGCAGGAACACTTCTTGCGCGCCGGCCGCGTCCATTTCTTCCCGAACGATCTGTTCAACTTTTCGCAAAGAACGATAGCCGAGAGGCAAATATGAATATATACCGGCGGTCAATTTGCGAATCATGCCGGCCCTTACCATAAGTTTGTGGCTTATTACTTCCGCGTCCGCTGGATCTTCTTTAAGCGTTGGAATCAGTAGTTTAGATAGTCTCATGAAGAATTCCCGTGATTGATAATTTCAGATTGATTAAAATGAGGGAAAAATTGCGTTGAATCCCTATAATCTGACAAGTTTTAACAGAACAGCCTGAAATAGGCAACGGCGGCGAATTGACAATGTATAGACTTGTGATGAGGTGAGAAATGTGAATCAATTATTCAAGTTATTCACGACTTAATCAAATAATTCCTTTCTGTTATAGTGTAGTTCAAAAAAACTGGAGTCACATGCGCTGTTCATCCGACGAAATTTCAGAGGTATCGGAAAAACTAAAAGAATTCGGCCGTTCATGTCGTCTTTGTCCACGAGAATGTGGAGTGGACCGCACGAACGACGAACGCGGTTACTGCGGGGCCGGTTTGCTGCCTTCTGTCAGTAGCATTGTTAAGCATTTCGGAGAAGAACCGCCTCTAGTTGGGAAAGGTGGGGCTGGGACTATTTTTTTCTCGCATTGCAACCTGCGGTGTGTGTACTGCCAAAACCATCAGATTAGTCGAGGTCTTATCGGGGAGGAATACTCTATACAAAGATTGGCCTCTGAGATGATCGGTCTCCAGGCTGAAGGCGCATTGAACATTGAGCCGGTATCTCCCACGCATCAAGTT
>JACWAG010000070.1 GCA_014874425.1 Syntrophaceae bacterium
GCCACTCAGATCATGGACGGGACCTTGTTGAAGTGCTTGCAAAGGTGGCAGAGGGAAAAGCGCCGGGCTACTCGATCAAAGATCCTGCTAAACTTCGCCGACTCGCCGGAGAGTTTGGAATTACCGTGGATGGGAAGGACGATCTGACCCTGGCCGGAGAACTGGCGGACGCCATGCAGGAAGACTATGGGACCAGGAAATCGTCTCTAACTCTTTTAGCCAGAGCGCCGGAAAAACGTAGGGCCTTATGGGTTAAGGCTGGCATTATTCCAAGAGGGATTGACCGGGAAACATCCGAGATGATGCATCGGACACACATGGGTGTAGATAATGACTGGGTAAATATATTGCTGCACGGCATGCGAAACGCTTTATCCGATGGCTGGGGGGGATCCATGATCGCCACTGAAGTCTCTGATATACTTTTCGGGGTCCCCATGCCTGCCAAAAGCACTGTGAACATGGGCGTGCTCAAAGAAGATCATGTGAATATCATCGTCCATGGCCATAATCCGGTGGTTTCAGAGACAATTGTCTCGGCCACCCAGTCCCCAGATCTGATAAAACTCGCCGAAGAAAAAGGGGCCAAGGGGATTAACCTTGCCGGAGTTTGCTGCACAGGGAACGAGCTTATGATGAGACATGGCGTCCCTATGGCCGGCAATCACCTCATGACGGAACTGGTGCTGGTCACAGGCGCAGTGGAAATGATGATCGTCGATTACCAGTGCATCATGCCTGCAATAAGCCAGGTGGCGGCCTGCTATCATACTAAGATGATCTCAACTTCCGACAAAGCCAAGTTCCCGGGTATGGAGCACCACGAGTTCTCCCCTGAAAACGCCCAGAAGATGGCCTACGATCTGGTGAAGATCGCTGTTGAAAATTTCGCTCGTCGGGACCCTGAAAAGGTGTTGATCCCTGTCAAACCCCAGGAAGTCATTGGCGGTATGTCGGTGGAGGCTATACTCGGCGCTCTTGGGGGATCAGCGGACCCGCTTATTCAGGCGATTAAGACTGGCAAGATTCGTGGGGCCGTAGGTATAGTAGGTTGTAATAATCCTAAAATTAAACATGACTTTGGGCACGTTGGGCTTACTACGAGGCTTTTAGCTAACGATATACTAGTGTTAGACACTGGTTGCGTCTCGGTGGCTCATGCTAAGGCTGGCTTGAAAACCATGTCGGCCCTTGACCTGTGTGGACCGGGGCTCAAAGAAATATGCGGCGCTTTAGGTGTGCCCCCGGTATTACATGTCGGTAGTTGCGTGGACAACGTGCGGATCCTTGTTTTGGTCTCAGCCCTGGCTAACGCTCTTGGTTGTGATATAAGCGACCTGCCGGTCGCAGGTTCAGCGCCGGAATGGTATTCCGAAAAGGCAGTAACTATTGGTTGCTATTTTGTAGCATCCGGTGTCTTTACACATTTGGGCCCAATGCCGCCCATTACCGGAAGCATGAACGTGGTCAAACTATTGACTGAAGGTTTGAATGACGTGGTCGGAGCCACATTCGCCGTGGAACCGGACCCTGAGAAGGCGGCCAAGATCATCATCCGGCACATCGAAGGGAAACGCAAAGCATTGGGGTTAGACTCCAGAGACATATAGGCCATTTTTGCGCTTGCAATGACGGGCGGCCCGATCCTCCGGAAAGTGGCCGCCCTTATTTGCGATGAGCGCATTGTGATACGATGCAAGTCAATGCAAATGCCAAAGGTACCGCCAATCTTAATACACCAGAATATGGCAGGCTAGTTTGCTTCACAGAAAGGCATGATTATGAAAATTAGGATCAACATTGGAAAGATGTCTATGGCCGCTGAACTCAATGATAGCGTGACGGCCCGAAAGATATTGGACGCTCTTCCCTTCTCTACGACATTTAGCACTTGGGGCGATGAAATTTATTTCTCCATTCCTATCGATTCCCCGCTGGATGAAACGGCCAAGGAGGTCGTAGCAATAGGAGACTTGGGATATTGGCCGCCGGGCTCTGCATTTTGCATCTTTTTCGGAATGACTCCAATGAGCAGCCCCGGTAAAATTATGCCAGCGTCCGCCGTTAATATCATTGGCAAAATTCTTGGTAATCCGGCTGATTTCAAGAAGGTCATGCGTGAATCAAAAGTCACGGTTGAGTCGGCCTGACAGATATATCGATAGTCTGACTAATCAGGTTCGACCAAATGCTTGAGCGCAGAAACAACCTTGAGGAACTTACATGGAATTTGGCAATGAAGTAATGTCCTATCTTCAGGGTTTCACTTATGAAGAAAAAGCGGGCAATTGTTCGCTCTTTGGGTCCTCGGAAAACAGTACAAAAATAGAAACTGTTTTTATAAACGGGATTCAGATTAAAAAATATGTCAATGAATTTTGGACATCGAAGCAAAGACAGGCTTCCTCAATCCACGAGATATCTTACAGGGCATGTTTCAAACCGCAGTTGCCACGATTTTTTATCGAATTGCTGTCTGAGGTCAGGGACATAATTTATGATCCATTTAGCGGCCGCGGCACCACGGCGATTGAAGCGGGACTACTAGGTCGCAAAGTCGTTTCCAACGACGTGAACCCGTTGAGCGAAATATTAACTCGTCCTCGTTTTGTTCCACCTCTCATTGGTGATGTCGCCGAAAGATTA
>JACWAG010000071.1 GCA_014874425.1 Syntrophaceae bacterium
AGGTGCCTGTATACCGAGATCTTGGCCCTCGAGAGTCTGCAACCATCAATTATACTGGCGTGATTTAGTTCATCTGAAATAACCAAATCCTCCTTGTTTGTTAGCGTAGTCAGGATCCCCAAGTTGGCTTGATAGCCACTTCCAAAGACCAACGCCGCTTCAGTCTTCTTCCAGTCAGCTATAAACTCTTCCAATTGACGATGACAGGGAGAATTTCCGGCTATTAATCGAGAAGCGGCAGAACCGGCCCCATAAGTGCGCACTGCTTTAGAGAATGCCTCCAAGATTTGGGGGTGGCCAGCAAGGCCGAGGTAATTGTTACTTGAAAAATTGAGAACACTTCTACCATCTATATTTATTATTCTGCCAGGAATACCTGATACTTCTGGCATTCTACGATAAAGCGCTTTCTCTTTTAGCGTTACAATTTCACCGACCAGGTCCCAATTTTTTGAAGGTGTTCTTAGCATATCGTGGACTCAACCAATCTATATATAATATAATAAAAGTGAGCGGGTTTTAAAAATAGCAAAATATCTGTTTGGATGACAACGGAGTCGAAATTGTAGCATGAAGATAAGATTTTGGGGAACTCGAGGTTCCATAGCCGTGCCTGGGCCTGAAACGGTTATTTTTGGAGGTAATACTACTTGTGTAGAGATTACAACCGATTCAGGCAAAACCGTTGTGATTGACGCCGGAACCGGAATACGGATCCTTGGGGATTCCCTGCTCAGGCGACCTGAAATAAAATCCATTCATCTCTTCATGACGCATGTCCACTGGGATCATTTAATGGGGCTACCATTCTTCGGGCCACTTTTCCGTCCGGATTTCCATATCGTAGTCAATGGATGCAGAAAGTGTTTCGAAGGCCTCCAGAGAATTTTTAGCAGTAATTATATCGATGGGGCCTGGCCGGTATGTTTCGGAGACCTCAAGGCGCGAATCGACCCCCCACCCGAATTTCCAATGGCGGTAGTCGCTTTGGACGATGTCTTGGTGGAGCAACATAAATTACAGCATCCTCAGGGAGGTCTGGGGTTCAAGTTCACTGAAGGTAATAAGAAATTTGTTTTTCTTACCGACAACGAACTTACTGAAGAAGGATGGGCCGGCGCCTGTTTCAAAGATTTTGTGAACTTCTGCCAGGAAGCGGACGTGTTGGTTCATGATTGCCAATATTTTCCTGAAGAAGTCGTCAGCCGAAGGGGTTGGGGCCATTCAGACACTAAAACAGTGGCTAAACTGGCGATAGAGACCGGAGCCAAAAAATTGATACTTTTCCATCACGACCCGTGGCGCACTGATAAAGGAGTTAAAGAAATTATAGACCGGTGCGCGCAGGAGCTTGATCGATTTAATTGCGAAATTTCGGTCGACGCCGCACGTGAAGGCGCTATAATAAATCTATAAATTTTCTGCATTTCAGATTTTCAAGACCGACCTGATTGATTTTATCTGTTCGCATCGAAACAGGTAAGCGCTTACCCCAAAGACAGCCATTCCCGCCAAAATGGAAATGCTTAGAATTAGGAAATTCTTTCCGGTTAGCCCATGAGACCATAGGCCAAAATCTTTGATGAGGACCAAAAAGGCGCCCATAACAATTGACGCCGCGGAAATTTTCCCGATTGAAACCAGGAACTCTGAAACCTCAAACCATTTTATCCTTTTGATCAGAATCACGAAAAGAAGCACAAAATTAAACGCTGCGGCAATTGTAGTAGCTAAAGCCAATCCACCATGTCTCATGGGGTTCATCAAGATCAATCCTGCGGCCAAATTCATTATTACTGCCACAAGAGAGATCCATAAAGGAGTCTTTGTGTCTTTCAGTGAGAAAAAAGCCTGAGTTACTACCTTAAGCCCTGAAAACGCCCATAGCCCGGCAGTGTACCATAACAAGGCGTACGCTGTCTCCGCAGTGTCGAGTTGTGTGAAACGGCCATGTTGGAACAGTACGCCTATGATAGGTCCTCTTAAAATTATAAGGGCCACTGACGCCGGTATTGTAAAGAAGGCTATGAGACGTAAAGAAAAAGATACTGACTCCCCCAGTCCCTTGTAATCACCTGTGCTTGCCAGTCGTGACATAGAAGGCAGAGCGGCGGACCCCAGGGCTATCGCAAATACTCCCAACGGCAATTGTACTAACCTGTCGGCATAATATAGCCACGAGACACTCCCAGAAGGCAACGTGGACGCAAGCACCGTCCCAACAAGGACATTGATCTGGTAAACAGCCCCTCCGATAGCCGCAGGCACAAAAAGCCTCCCCATTCTCTTCAAAGGTGGATAACCGAAATGAAAGTCAGGTTTGAGAGTAATTCCTTCAGATAACAAAAAAGGTATCTGAAGGCAAAGCTGAAAAACCCCGGCTGCTGTAACTGCCCAGGCCAGCGAGTGATATGGTGTCCAGTCTATCCAACGACTAAGAGCGAGAACGCCTGCAATCATTGAGAGATTAAGCAGAATTGGCGCGGCCGCAGGTGCGGCGAAACGCCCGAGACTATTTAATACCCCTGAAACCAGGGCGACCAAAGAAATAAAAAATATGTATGGGAACATTATCCGGGTCAATTCAATGGTAAGATTGAATTTTTCGTGATCACTGAAAAACCCCGGAGCTGTAACTCTAACCACCTGAGGAGTAAAGACAATCCCCATAAACGTGACCACGAGCAGGACCAAAGTGGCGAATGTGACGGCTATTCTGGCAAGTCGAACACCTTCGTCTCTACCACTCCGATGCATAGTATCTATGAAAGTGGGAACAAACGCCGCTGAAAGAGCGCCTTCCGCAAACAGTCGGCGAAGTAGGTTCGGGATGCGAAAAGCCACAAAAAACGCGTCGGCCCCTGTTCCTGCTCCCAGGAATATGGCAATGATCATGTCTCGGATAAATCCGGAAATCCGGCTTACGCTGGTCCAAAAACCAACTATTCCCGCAGCCTTGGTGATCAATTTTTTTTCAGACACTATTTGGTTCTTTATGGTGGTAGGTTTCAAATTGGACCATTTCTCCGATGTGTTAATTTTCAAGGATTGGTTCAAACGAGTCGTAAATGCGCTCCGTCTGTCGAGGCTTCAAATTCTACTAAAGCTCCAACAGGTAGAGTGATGTTTGGTAAAACATGCCCATGAGGAAAATTCGAAATCACCGGAATGATGTCAGGTTTCACGTATTCGAGCACGATCTTCTCCACAGTAGATGTCGCAGTTTCCGGATCGTCCCCCGCAAATTGACAGATTATTACTCCGCCGATGTTCTCAAAAATACCCGCTAGTTTCATTTGTGTAAGCATGCGGTCAATCTTATAAGGAGGTTCATTTACATCTTCAATGAATAAAACGCAACCTGTGAAATTTGGGCAGTACTGGGTCCCCAAAAGAGAAACCAGTAAAGATAGACAGCCCCCCAAAAGAGGCCCCTTCATTTTTCCGGGCCTTAACACTTTCAACCCGGGGGAACCAACTTCACGAACAATTTGATAATGTGCGACTGGCTCAGTAATAGCTTCAACAAAGGAAATCATGGAATTTTCATCCAACCCTGAATTGATTTGTCCCGCTACCATCGGTCCTGCCAATGTAATGACGCCGCAGCGTTGGAAAACGGCCATAGACAGAGCAGTGAGGTCACTCATTCCGATCATGATCTTGGGGTCACTTAAAATTGCCCTGTAATTGATTTTCGGGAGGATCCTCATGGAGCCGTACCCACCGCGGGCAAAGAAAATACCTCTTATAATAGGGTCCAAAAAAAACTTGTTCAATTCCTCTACGCGATCATGGTCCGAGCCTGCCAAGTAATCTTTCTGGTCATGGATATTTCGACTGAGTCGAACCTTAAGCCCCAGCCCTTCCAGAAGTTCTATTCCCTTTTCCAGATCTGAAGTTTTTACAGGACCTGAGACCGCCGCTATTCCAACAACATCACCCTCCCTGAGGGGTTTGGGAATTGTTGACCTAAATGTCACGATCGCCCACCATTCACTTATAATCTCTAAAAGTTGTTAACCTTTTGTGGGAGTGATAATATTCCTTCGTGAGGAAAAAATGTCAGTAATTTTTCATGTCGAGGACGAAAGTTCTGTAAGGCTTCTGTATAGGGAAGTCTTTGAGGAACTGGGCTTCCAGGTCATTCAGGCGTCGGACGCGGAAGAAGCCATAAAAATGCTTAAAGGTTCCAAACCTGACGTTATAATTTTGGATCTCAAGATGCCGGGTATGGGCGGTAGAGGGTTCCTTGAAAAATTCCACCGAATGAAATTAAAAATCCCCTTGGTGATCAGTTCTGCTTATCCATATTTTCGTAATGATCCGTCGATTCCCCATGTTGACGCGTTCGTCGTTAAATCAGGCGATTTGACCGAACTCGTAGACAAAGTGCGGGAGCTTGTAAACAGAGTAAGGATCTTGTGAATCTCAGCCTGGAATGCAATCCAATTGTCTTAACCCTTCAAAAACTATAATTCCTGCCGCTGTAGATAGATTGAGACTTCGCGTTTTCTTTAGGTCTATCGGAATTCTAGCTATTCTGGATGGAAATTGACTAAATAACTCCCCAGATAACCCTGATGTCTCAGGGCCGAAAAGAATGTGGTCCCAGGGCTTGAATTCTAGTCTGTAATAAATGTCTCCTCTCTTGGACCCAGTCAGAATAATTTGATTTGGGTTGGCGGATTTCAGGTATTCCTCAAAGCTTTCCCAGACAACAAGGTCAAGCTTTTTCCAATAGTCCAGTCCTGCTCTCTTCAAATGTTTGTCATCAATATGAAAACCAAGCGGCTTGACAAGATGTAGTCGTGCTCCAACCGCTACGCACAATCGTCCTATGTTGCCGGTGTTGGGAGGAATTTCAGGGTTGATAAGCACTACATTGAACATATGGACCTTCTGCCCCAACCATTAAGACCAATAATGGAATCGTTTGCCGCGACGACTGTTAATATGGTTTACGTCAGGATGGTTTTGTTCCACGGGATGAGGTCCGCGACGTTTGAAATTTCACATTTAATTGAATTGACATCCGTCTCCTTGTCGCCAATTAACACAAACGCGTCATCATATGTATGGGTACCTGTAAAGATATCATTGTGGCACAAAGTTGTAGCGTTTATCGAAGCTTTGATATCATAACCAGGTCGAGGTAATACCACAATATCAGGGGCAAGAGTAAAACATGGTCCACTATAAATCTCTTCCCTGGTTTTTACAGCGGTGAATAATGGTTCGTTCAGGTCATCAGGCAAATTATGGGCTGAAGCGCCTAGATCAGATATGTGTAATTTTGCCAGATCGTTCTTGAGTCTTGTCCTTATTTCAAGCGCCTGACTTTCAGAAAGGGCTCCGTTCCTGAACCTGGACCGAGAGTTGATGTGGATTCTTGTCGGGTCCAAGGCAAATGCACGCGATTTCGGATTGATGTTTGAAATATCACGGGGGTCATCGGATTGGAAACTCAGGTAACCCAACAATCGCAAGAGGTAGTTTAAATTGACATGAGTTTTGAGGTCGGTAAAACCGTGATCGGACAAAACCACTTTGCGCGTCTGTGTTTCAAGCCGCTCAAAAAATCGACCCACAAGACTATCCACTTTCCGATAATAAGAGATCACATCGTTATGATATGGGTGGGTCTGATCTTCCAACGCGTCAAAAAGAAAATGATTAAGGCGGTCTGTCCCCGTAACTACAAATATGAAAAGGTCCCACGGTTCCTGAACCAGCTTGAAAACGACTTCTTCAAGTGAATTTAGGGTTGCAAAAAGATCATCGACAAGGAATGCCCTATTCTGTCGGGCCCGAACGTTATCGGTATCAGTTTTATATCCTGTAGACCTGATCCATGGAATCAAGGATTGCGGGTAAATTGCCCTTTCAAATATTGGCGACACGAAACCGGCGATCAACTGCCCATTCAGTGGTCTGGCAGGATAGGTGAAAGGAAGATTGACCACAATCGATCGTTTCTCGGGATATTTGTTCCAGATAACAGGGGTCTTGATGTCATCAAATGATGGGAGTTCCAGCCGGATTTCGTCCTTGGCTACATCCGTGAAACCGAATATGCCATGGTTACCAGGCTCCGTACCGGTCATAAACGACGTCCATGCGACACTTGAAATGGGTGGAATACTTGAGTTCATACGACACAGGACCCCTTGTGCGGCGAGTTCCCCTAAAAAAGGCATAACTTGGAGTTCAAAAAACTTTTTTAACAGGGAGTGTGGAACACCATCGAGTCCTACAAAAGCAATTTTGTTGAATTCCATCATTTCTGAACCATTAATTCTTAAAGATCTTTCAATCTTTTCTTCATGTCCTCTAGAATTGAATATGGCAAAGGAGGTCTATCAGGGAAAACCCCAAGTTCTGTTCCGGGTTTGTTGGCCCCATGATAATCAGTCCCACCGGTAACGACCAAATCTAACTTTGAAGCCAGCCTAACGTACATCCGAGTTTGTTCTCTAGTATGCTTCGGATAATAGGCTTCAATTCCCTTGAGTCCGATATCGATGAGAGAAATTACAATCTCCTCAAAACGATCCGGATTATTCTGATTTAGTAAATACGGGTGAGCCATTACAGGTATGCCGCCTGCGTCAGTAATCAATTGCAAAGTTTTATGCGCGGGCAATTTCACCTTGGGAACGTATGCGCAGGCCCCTTTCTTCAGATATCTGTCGAAGGCTTCCTGAATCGTCTTTACATAGCCTTTTCGAAACATAAGATTAGCTAGATGAGGTCTGCCAGGGGATCCATCGCCAGCGATCTTCTTGACCTCTTCTTCCCTGATGAATACGTTTTGAGCCTGAAGCTTGGCCAAGATCTTGGAAATCCTGGATCGCCTCTCGATTCTAAGGAAATTTAAGGATTTTTGTAAATCGGAATGGTCAGAGCGTATAAAAAAACCAAGGATGTGGAGAATGCCCAAATCATAGTCAGCGCTAATCTCGACTCCAGGCACAACTTCCAATTCAAGTTCAAGATCACTGACCGCCGATTGAGCAGGTTCTATACCATCCAGAGTATCGTGGTCCGTGATGGCGATTGCACGCAGTCCAATGGTTGAAGCGTATTGGACCAGTTCAGCCGGAGTCATTGTGCCGTCCGACATGTTGGTATGAACATGCAGGTCTATTGAAGGGCCAGGAGCAAAACGGGCCACTGAATTTAAATTTTTAATCGAATTTCTCCTCTAAGATCCCGATTCGTGCAATACCCTGTCTACAGTTTCTGAAAAAGTGGCCCATATCCCGTTAATCCACTCGAGTGATTCAGGTTTCATCAGAACGCTTCTCAAGCAGGTAATATAGTCCTGGTCCCAGTTGAAATTTTCCCAACACCCTTCGAATAATTCTTTGGGGAAATTTGCTTTGGCAAGATGCAAATTCGCGGCCGCAGAGGCTTCAAAAACTGCGTCATTAAGCCTGGAAGCTTCAGAAGCATTATCAGCTTTAATCGTCCAGACTATTATATCAAGCTCAGGATTTAGTCCCGTTAGAAACCTTGGGTCAGATTTGATTCTATCAAAAAATGTAAGAGCGGCTGTCCGGCAGTTTTCTAGGTCTCTGGCAAAAGCCCCGCCTCTAACCATTGGAAGCAACCGCTGAGTGGCCCACAAAGCAACAGCGGAAGATCCGGGTCTTGAGCACTCCAGACTGATTTCTCCCAGATGCATTTCAGATGAGGTGAAATATGTATATGGTGAATCGTGCTTGTAAAATGCGCCTACGGAAGGGTCTTTGAAAATTACACAGCCACAGCCATATGGTTGAAGGCCGTGTTTGTGGGGATCAATCACGATGGAATCAACTTGATTCAGCGTGTCGTAAACGGCTCTCGTTTGAGGCCCCAGATTGTCGGCCAGTATGTAATAGCCGCCATACGCCGAATCAGCGTGAATTCTGAACCCATAATAGCTTTGGAGTTCAAGTATCTCAGGTAATGGGTCAATCGAGCCTGTGGCCGTTGTGCCGATTGTAACCACTATTGTGCCTACATCTCCTTTGTCCAGGGCTTCCTTTATCGCGGATACCTTCATGCGCGCCATACTGTCTACAGGGACTGATTCAAAAGGTATGTTTAATACACCACAGATTCGGCTGTGAGTGTAATGAGCCTGCTGAGAAGCCAATATTTTACGGTTCGGCCGTAAACGACTTGAAATCCACAAGGCTTCAAGGTTGGCCATCGTGCCACCACTGCACAGATGGCCGAGGTGCTTCTTCCAGCCAAACATGTCGGCAATTTGGGCTACTGCTTCCTTTTCCATTGTAGAACTGGCTCGCCCTCCATCAAACGCGTGGTTATTGGGATTTATCCACAAGGACAGCATGTAAGCCAAACGCGCTACTGGATGCGGCGGTTTCAGCATTTGGCCGATATAGTTTGGATGCTGGTAAGGATAATTGTCTTTCATCCGGAAAGCGACTTCATTTAGGACATTTCGGATTGAGTCAACATCAACGCTGGGTTGGAATTCCGGCAAATCGCTGAACCCCGATTCCAGGATTTCTATGGCTTCGGGCAGCAAATCAAGGGTCTTGGTTTCAAATGTCATAACAGTTCCTCAGAAAAAAGTATTTTGGAAAACCCTCCACCACCGAGTTACTCCTGACTCAAATATTTGTTTGGCCTGTATCAAAGAAGCAGCTAATTTGGGATAATCTTTAACAGACGTATTTACTACTGTCAAACAGCGTGGTTCAAATTGTAACAAGACGATTGGGAACCGCTAAAAGCGCAAACAGAGGTGGAATAATCAAGATGGACCTGGCCCTAATCCAGAAAGTGACGGTTGAACTTGAAAATGAAATTGTCGGAGGTCTGATTTCAAAAATCTTTCAGCCGCTTCCCCGGGAGTTGGCGCTGAAAATCTTTATCCCGGGTAGAGGAGACAGACGGTTAATGTTGAGCGCGGATCCAAAATTGGGGAGGATTCATCTTACCAAGCTCAGGATACCCAACCCTCCGAGACCGCCAAGATTTTGCGCATACTTACGGGCGCATCTTGTCAACGCTCGAATAGTCAAGGTCTCATGCGCCAATAATGATCGAATTGTAACTATATCGTGCGAAGTAAGATCTCTGGAATCGAGGTTGAAAATAGATTTAATTTTAGAACTCTTGGGACGGGATTCCAACATCATTCTCGTCGACGCGAATCGAGGATTGATCATGGATTGCCTCCATCATCTTCCCAACAAGACGGACCATAATCGGGTTGTGCTGCCAGGGGCTGAATATGCGGCGCCTCCTCAAAATCCCAATCGATTTGTGGCGACAACCAGCAAATACACTCCTGCCGAAGTCTCCACAGACTGTTTCAGTAACAAAGAACAAAGCGCATTCTCCGAGAGCGTTAAGGAAAAACCGGATTATCATGATGACGCCGCCAGTGTTAATGATTGTGTTGATACCCTATACAGTAATCTTTTGCTTGATTCTTTGATTGAGAACTTCCGTCGTAAGATCGCCAAGCCCGTTAGGATGAGAATTAGAGGACTTGCAAATCGGGCCCGAAAGATCGAAAACGACAAACAACGGCTGGAAAAATATATTGAACAAGCCAAATTTGGGGAACTCGTAAAAACTGCCTTAGGTAGTTTAAAGAAAGGCTTGTCGTCTGTCGATGTGACTGACTGGGAAACCGGAACGATAATAAGGGTCCCGTTAGACCCCGCCTTGGCCCCTGTTTCAAACATGCGGAAATTTTTTGCTCATTCGGCCAAAGGTAAGCGAGGAATCCACATTGCTGGAGAGCGACTTGAAATAACAATTCAGGAAAAGAGAGCCCTGGAAGAATTGCAATATTTCATAAATGAAGCCAAGACGCAGGAGGAGTTGGACATTCTATCGGCTGGACTAAATCAGACAACGCATTTTGCACGGAATTCCGCTACACCGAATAAACTGAGGCCCTTTAATCCTTATAAGCCAACCCAAAATCACCTCCAGAATACAAGCCCTTCGGGACTCAAAATCTTTGTAGGCAAGAACTCCAGAGGAAACGACTTTATTCTTAGAGCTAAAGCTCAAAACGGGGACACTTGGTTTCATGTCAAAGACGCGCCCGGTTCGCATGTGGTCCTGTTTTCCAGGGAGCGTCAAGTCCCTTCTGAATCTGACATGCGTTACGCCGCGACCCTTGCCGCCCAACATTCTAAACTGAAAAATTCAGCGAAAGTGGAGGTCATGTACACCGATGTAAAAAATGTGTCCAGAATTAAGGGGGGACTTTTAGGGCAGGTCAAAATAGGCAAACATAAGACTATGGTAGTTGATTTGGACGAATAATCTAGATTGTTTTTTCTGTGTTTATGTGCTAAATATCCAATTTAATAGTAAAAATATATCCGATTTCCCACTTCTCTCTGGACCTGTCGGAAGAGAAATACCAAGATGAGCAGATCGAGAGTCCTAGTCGTCGAAGACCATCCTCTTAGCCGTCGTATTCTGGAGACGATGCTTACGAAGAGTTATGAGGTGATCTCCGCAGCTTCGGGGCAGGAAGCTATAGACAGGGCCAAACTGGAACCTCCGGACTTGGTGCTTCTTGATATTGAAATGCCGGGCCTAAATGGGTTTGAGACCCTTGAAATTTTGAAATCAGGCATTATCGAGCCAGCGGTTCCCGTGATATTTCTAACAGCTCTGGAGGATTCTAAGAGTCGGGAAACTGGGCTCGAGGCCGGTGCTGTAGACTACATTACCAAACCGTACGACAAGCAGGAACTTAGAATAAAGGTCAAGAACCATCTAGCCCTGTACGAGGCTCGAAAGGAGATTGAGGCACGTAACAGAGTAATGGCAAGAGAAATGGAAATGGCCTCCCAGTTACAACGTTCATTGTTGCCCGAAGATTTCCCGAAATGTGAACACCTTGTTTTCTCAGCTCTCTACAAACCTTTATCTCCGGCAGGTGGAGATTTTTATGATGTTATAGAGTTCGGACCGTCCAGGATTGGTTTCGCCGAAGTCGATGTCTCCGGCCATGGGGTAGCCTCCGCTATGGTGGGCGCAATGTTCAAGATGGCTTTTCAGTCGTTCGCACGCACTACGGATTCACCTGCTGAACTCCTAAGGGTTATAAACGATCAAATGTTCGGAATATTGCCTGAATCGGATTTTCTCACGGTTTTTTACGGAATAATCGACTTGGGAACTCTTGAAATGATTTACACCAACGCGGGCCATCCCCGACCATTTCTATTCAAAAGAGATCTCGGAGAAATCCGGGAGCTAGGAGTGGGAGGTCCGTTAGTGGGCGCTTTTCTGGGGATGGATTACGAGGAAGGTTTTGTACAATTACAAAAAGGTGATCAGATTTTTGTTTATACCGACGGTGTAACAGAAACATCGGCAGGCTTGGATGATGGAGCCCTAGAAGATTTTTATGGCGTAGAGCGGTTGAAGCAGACACTTATGGACAATTCCAACCGCGCTCCTCACGCAATGTTGCCTCTAATTTTGGATGACCTGGAAAAATTCCACGGCTCAAATAGTTTCGATGATGACATAACTATGTTCCTTGCAGCAATCGTGTAAGGACAAAAGTCCCATACTTTACTCGTTAAAGTGAGCTGACATTGTTCAGAATGAAGCTACAGTTGGCATAGCGAGTCATATTAATAAAGGCGCTTTTCATAAATCGCTTACGGCCTCAAGATCAACCCATTAGACCTATCTGTCTAATTGCGCTAGGGAATTGGTGTGACGAGAGAATGACGGCTGACAAAAATCAAAAATTCCAGCGTGATGATGAAATGATGGAAATGCTATACCGCAAATATGCCCGCGATGGTATCAAGATATCGCGCTGGAGACAACTTCTGCGCTTCATAATCAAGAAGGCTTTGTGGATAGCGGTTGTAGAAGGTAGCAGAACCCTGAAGAGACTTATGGACATTGTCGGATCGTCTGTCGGCCTGATCCTTCTATCACCTGTGTTCGCGATCACGGCATTGCTCATAAAACTGGAAGACGGAGGACCGGTATTTTTTGCGTCAGATCGCGCGGGGAAATGGGGTAGAAAATTCAGAATGTTTAAATTCCGATCAATGATTTTAAACGCTGAGGAAATGAAACAAGACCTCCTGCAACAAAATGAGACTGGTGGCGTGATATTTAAGATAAAACGTGACCCCAGAATCACAAGAGTTGGCAGGGTCATTAGAAAATTGAGTATTGATGAACTTCCTCAACTTTACAATGTGTTCAAGGGTGACATGTCTCTGGTTGGTCCACGACCGCATCCTCCCAAAGAAGTCGAACTTTATACGTTGAATGATCGAAGAAGACTGGAAGTTATTCCAGGATTAACATGCTTCTGGCAGGTCAGTGGCCGTAGCGACGTAAGTTTCGAGAATCAAGTGGGTCTTGATGTCCAATATATTGAGAGCCAGTCATTGTGGGGCGATATAAAGCTTCTCCTGAAAACCATACCCGCGGTGATTTCGGGCAGAGGGGCGTACTAATAGCTGTTAGGCCCCGAAGTTTCCCGTCTTGGGTCGATTTTGTAGAATAACCGTAACATTTCGTTGAGGTTGAATTAAGACCTGTTCAGGTTTTATGAAATCGGGTTCTGATTAAACATGCAGGCTATTCTTACTCTCTTCAAGGATTCAAAAGGTTTTGAACCTGTTACCAGGCACAGACCGGTTGGGATGCTTCCGTTTCTTAACAGGCCCATACTTGAATGGCATATTATGAACTGTGTCAGGAGTGGAATAAGAAGCATTCACATAATTGCGGTTGAAAATCCGTTGATAGTCGGCGAATTTGTTGGACCCGATACCCGCTGGGGCGCTTCGATAGAACTGATTGTTTACAAAGACCCTTGTGACCTTAGGGAGTTGCTAACGCGTATCGCTGGAATGGTCCTGGACAAGGTTTTGGTTATTCCTGTAGAGACCGTAATTGATTTGCCATATAAGGAATTTGAGAATTTTCACAATAATGCGGTGGGAAAGATTACCAGGGTATTGGTCGATGGATGTGTCGAGTTTAATTCAGGCGGCGAGACCTGGAGCTATTCCAGAAAATTGGAACTGGAACCTGTCGACACAGGCGTCTACATTACGGATCAAGGCGGTGTAAATTCTTTGGATGTGGTAGATTACATCTGGGATGGAAACTTCTTGCCTATCGAAACGCCCCAGGGGCTCTGGACCGCCAACATGGCAGGGTTGGACGGATGTTTTCCAGATTTCTTGGGTCCGGATTATCAGGCTTCTTTAACCAACAAACTCATAGTAGGACACCATACTTATATTGATTCTGCGGCTATCTTGCGGGCGCCTTGTCTTATAGGGGATTACTGCAGAGTGAATCCCGGGGCTAGAATCTTGAGGTTTAGCGTCATTGGCGACGGGGTTATAGTTGACCAAGGCGCTGCAATCGAGTCCAGTCTAATTTGTGGGGACACCTATGTTGGGACAGACACAGATGTTCATAAATGTATAGTTGTGGGAAATGTAATGATCAACCTGGATGTAGGGTCGTGGACATCCGTTGAAGATGCGTTTCTCCTGTCTGGAGTTAAGAAAAAGATCGTGTATTCGTTTTCGGAGAAATTCGTCGACCGGTTTCTCGCTCTAATTTTGCTTATGTTGACCGCGCCGATTTGGGTCACCAAAGGTGTTTCCCGTTTAGCGCGCCACAAACCTTTTTTCGCTACCCGCCGCATGATGCTCAGAGACCTCTATTTCGATCCGGCTTCAAAAGACGCCGCCAGAGCTGGGAATTTCCATTGGTTTGACGATTCCGGCCCTTTGCTGCAACGTGTTCCTGGTTTGATCGATGTAATCTCCGGGAAATTGAGACTTGTTGGTGTACGGCCGCTAAAAGCAGAGGAATTCCAACGATATCAAGAGGATTGGGCTCAGCAACGTTTTGAGGCTCTTGATGGGCTGTTTACGCCGGTTGATGCGGAATGCGCCGATAATGTGCTGGAAGAAGAAAAAATAGCCGCTGAGAACTTCTATACAGCTACCAGGGGCCCAAAAGAAGATTTGAAGATATTGATAAAGTCTATAAAGAATTTGTTTACTAGAAAGTAAGTCCGATGTGGTAAATTCCAGTTAAAGAAAGATCTTGTGTTGATGCGTAAAGTTTCTTGATTATGCATATATCTGATATAATGGTTTTATTGGATTTTAACAGGAGATTTCAACATGGAAATTCAGCAAAAGGATGGGGTAACGGTGATAAGCACCGATGAAAGACTAGATGCCCTGGCCGCTCCTAAGCTTAAAGAGGCTGTGAAGAAAATGTCTGAGGAGTCCGCCGCCAAGTTGGTTATAGACCTGGCTAAAACAAAATTCATTGACAGTTCCGGTTGTGGGGCCCTAGTGGCGTCTCTTCGTACACTTCTAAAGTCTCAGGGAGACCTTAAAATAGCTAGACCGTCACCTCAAGCTCAGACCCTCTTTCAATTGACGCGCCTGCATAGGGTATTTGAAATATATGACAATTTGGATGCGGCCATAGGATCGTTTCAGTGATCTAATAAAATGAGACTTGTTATCGAAGGTCCCGTGTCGTTTCCTGGTGACCAGGGGAAACGGAGATGGAAAACGAACTGTATATTAATATCGAAGCTAGCGCTGAGATAATTCTCCTCAGACCTCTTGATCTGTTCGTGAGAAATCTCGTCCAGCAACTGCCGGGTTTCTCGAACGCAGAGGATGTTGTCGACAACGTGGAATTAGCTTTCAACGAGGCTTTTACAAATGTTAGCAGACACGCTTACAAGTCAAATCAAAAAGGCCCCGTTCGTATAGAAATTTTTGTTAGACAGAATCATTTGGAGATTCGCCTCGAGGATTATGGGGAGAGCTTTGACCCTGACGCCATAGCGGAACCGGATTTCCAAAATCTTGGTGAAGGTGGTCTGGGAATATGGTTTATGCGGCATTTTATGGATGACTGGATATACAAATCGGAAGCCGGGGGGAAGAATATTCTGAGATTAATTAAGAAAATCCCTGTCAATGAAACTGCCTTAGCCATTAACCAACCATGAATAATCCACCGCTTTCAAAGCCATATCTTGAATTGAAGCAACCTCGTGGAAACAGACGCCCTAGAAAAATTAATTGAGAGATGTGGGGCTGATTACGTGGCCCGAAGGTTGTCTATCCAAATTCAATACTCCGCCGACATGTTGGGACCTGGAATTGGCTCTTTTCATTTTGAGAATTCGGAAAAAGGAATGAAGATTGTCGGGGCGGTCCTAAGATTGCTGGGTGTGTGGCGAAGAGGTCACGCCAATATTTGGGCGCATAAAACAGTTCACAATGTTGTGAGAATTCCTAATTTATCTTCTGCTTTCGAGGGGTTTAAGATTTTGCATTTGTCGGACCTCCATCTGGATGTGTCGGATGGTTTCAGTCACCATTTAGGTCGCCTCATTTCAAATCAGGATTACGACCTTGCGCTTATAACAGGAGACTTCCGCTTTAAAACTCATGGAAATTATTATCCTACGTTGAAAGCGATTGAGATTTTATCAGAATATTTAAAATGTGGACACGGCAGCTATAGCATCTTGGGAAACCATGATTTTCTAGAATTCGTGCCCACTCTCGAAATGAGTGGAATACGGACTCTTTTGAATGAAACAGTTCGGATATCCAAAGATGGGGCCGGTGTGTGGTTGATTGGGCTGGATGACGCGCATTTCTACGGAGTTCACAATTACAAAAGGGCATTTGAGAAAGTTGATGTTTCAGAATTAAAGATATTGATGATTCACTCACCGGAGACCCTGGAAGAGGCATGGAAATATGGCCCTGACTTTATAGTGACAGGGCATACACACGCAGGTCAAATCTGTTTACCGACCGGTATACCATTATGGCTTAATTCTACTTGCGATCGCGATTACTGTCGTGGCGCATGGAAATATAAAGGTATCCCAGGATATACTTCCGCAGGGACCGGAAGTTCCGGGCTACCGATCAGGTTCAACTGTCCACCAGAGATAGTGATCCATCATTTGACTTCATCTGATGATCGGTAATTCTTTGATGATCTCTCTGCTAAAAACATTTATAAATTCCCAATAGATTATTTTCAAAACCGATGGTTTTGTTGACAACATTACTCGGTCAGGACTAATTTTAATCTAGTGGCTCGATCGACACGTCCTGTTTTCCTGACTCATGTATTATAATTAAACATTCTCAGGGCAAATACACTATGATGATAACCATTGAAGAGTTGACGGAAGAGCTTGGTATCGACCGAGAAGATGTAGTTGAATTTATATCGGTCTTTCTTGATTATACCGAAAATGAAGACCTACCCGCCTTGCTTGAAGGAATAAACAAACGAGACGCTGAAGTGGTCCGGAAGAGGGCCCACTCAATAAAAGGGGCGGCGCTTAATTTGATGTTGTCGGAAATTTCTTCATTAGCGGCTCAACTTGAGAAAAATTCAGCCGTAGGCAAACTTGACGATAGTCTCTCTATTTACACAGACATTTTAGAAAGGATGAAAGTGGTTAGAGAAACCTTAACTTGATGTCGGATTTTTAGGCCCCGCTTGATTTTCTTTATCCCGAACGATGTTGACATAGATACATTTTTAGTGTTAATCTGATTGATTATTGCGGCGGTGTAGCTCAGAAGGTTAGAGCATGCGGCTCATATCCGCAGTGTCCGGGGTTCGAGTCCCTGCACCGCCACCACGCTATGCCAAATTTCCCCCTTTCATGTCGACTCCTTTGTATGATTATGCTATAGCGTCATATTGTAGCGTTATTTTATAGTCTGGTAATTCGAGCATCTATATGATGTTCGGGCCACCCACGCCAGGCTCTGAACATCTCCGGCGTGTTGTAAAAGTTACTCTGAACCTCAAAGTTTAGGAATTTTCAATGGACGTTAAAGACAGTCGTGATGTTTCTGAATCCATGATAACCATAGTCATACCAGCTTATAATGAAGAGAAAACTATAGCTGACGTGGTCCGGGGAGCCATGGCAAATGCGCCTGACGCTCGCGTGCTCGTTATTGATGATGGATCAACCGACAATACCCTAAAACGAGCCGCTGACGCAGGGGCGGAAGTAATCAGACACCCTACAAATAAAGGCAACGGCGCGTGCCTGAAAACTGCTTTACGGTCCCTCAAGGGAGGGATCATAGCGGTATTGGACGCCGATGGGCAGCACGATCCAACGGAATTGCCCCGAATACTTGACCAGCTAAAGGAATTTGACCTGGTGGTAGGGGCCCGGAATTTCTCCAATCAGGAAGGTTCTCCTTTGAGAAATCTCGGAAATCGACTCTTGAGAGGGCTGGCTTCATTCCTCGCTGAGCGCGATATACCTGATTTAACCTCTGGTTTTAGAGCTTTTCGTCACGAGGTGGCAATCAAGTTTCTGCACCTCTACCCTAATGGCTATTCATTCCCATCTACTAGCACCCTGTCATTTATAACCGCAGGCTACAATGTGACATTTACGCCTATCACGGTTAATTCAAGACCAGCCCACACAAAGAGTAAACTCCGTCCATTTAGGGATGGGTTCAGATTCATAATGTTCATTCTAAGAATAATAACGATGACGAACCCGAACAAAATATTCTTGCCCGCCGGATTGATCATGGTATTGATGGGAATCTTTCTCACAGTCAGGAACCTGATCTTATTCCAGCAATTTTCAGGTGGAGTGGTGCTTTTTCTGGCTGGAGGTATCAATATTATCTTTTTCGGACTTATTCTCGACCAGTTTGCGTCACTTCGACTTCAGGAACGGGATTAACGTCACGGTGTAGACGACATCAAACATGTGCGGAATATGCGGAACATTTTCTATAGGTGATCTTCGTCCTGTTTCTATGGGCTTGTTGAAGGATATGAACCGAACTATGGTGAACCGGGGGCCCGACGACGAGGGATATTACATCGATGGCCCAGTGGGTCTGGCCATGCGTCGACTGAGCATTATAGACCTTGAGGGGGGACGTCAGCCCCTGAGCAACGAAGATTCTTCTATATGGATAGTCTTCAACGGCGAAATTTATAACTATCAGGAACTCAGGACTGATCTTGTCAAAAGGGGTCACAGGTTCCGTACTTGCTCCGACACTGAAGCAATTGTCCATCTTTATGAAGAATACGGCCATGATTGCGTGACGCGCCTCAACGGCATGTTTGCATTCGCAATTTGGGATTCGAGGGCCAGGCAGATTTTGGTAGCTCGGGACCGTATGGGAATAAAGCCTTTGTTCTACTGTTATGACCCAAAAGGGAATTTTTTTTTTGCTAGTGAAATAAAAGCCTTACTTAAGACTTCCGTTGATCGCTCTCCTAATTTTCAAGCTATATACGATTACACATCACTGATGTACACTCCGACACCGGAAACGGCTTTTTCGGCCATTAAGAAGCTTGAACCCGCCAAAACTCTTGTTTGTTCGTTAAGAGGGGTAACCCAGAGATCATACTGGGATATTCCTGCTCCGATTGCTGGAGAGGAGGACTATTCAAAGACATCTTTTGACGAAGAAATAATAGACCTGATTGAGACGGCTGTACGCCGGCAAATGATATCTGACGTTCCAATCGGGGCCCTACTCAGCGCAGGTTTGGATTCCACAACGATCTCCGCCATCATGGCCCGTAAATTGAAAGCGCCTCTAAAAACTTTCACCATTGGTTTTCCGCACGAGTCTTATGACGAGTCATCAGAAGCCCGTCTTGTGGCTCAAGAGATCGGTACTGAACATGTGGAGAAAATAGTCGATCCGTCCATGGCGGGTTCCATTGAGGACCTCCTGGCCTTCTTTGATGAGCCTTTTGCCGATTACTCTGCGATACCGACTTTTATTGTTTCCAAGATGGCTGCGGAGAGAGTGCGGGTTGTGCTCACCGGTGACGGAGGCGACGAAGTATTTGCGGGTTATCCTACCCATTTTGCATTTAAAGTGAGTCGTATCTTCCGGCTTATTCCCAGTTGGGTCAGAAAAAATATCGTAAATAGAATAATTCTTTCTTTGCCGTCCTCTTTTGAGAGAATCAGTTTTGACTACAAGGCCAAGAGATTTGTAACCGGCGCGGATTTGCCGTTTGAAATGGCCCATTACTGGTGGAAAGTAATTTTTAATGAGGATGACAAACGGCGTCTGTTTACTAAAGACTTCCTTGATCAGGGCTTTGATGACACTTTTAGGATTTTTGACGCTCATTTTTCACGTGTCAGAAAAAGTCATCCGTTGAATCAACTCCTTTACGTGGACGCTAAAACATTTCTCCTTGATGACAATCTCACGAAAGTGGACAGGATGACCATGGCCAACTCTTTAGAAGCCCGCGTGCCTTTCCTGGACCATGAATTGGTCGAACGGGTCTCCGTGATTCCCCCTGGAATAAAATCAAAAGGTTTTCAAACAAAGAGTCTTCTGAGAAGCGCCGTCAAGCTCTTGCTTCCACCATCTATTCGAAAAGGTAAAAAAAGAGGCTTTACCCCGCCTTTGCCTTTTTGGATAAGAAACGAGTTGAGAACTTTTGTATGTGAAGTGTTTTCAGAGGAACGGTTAATCCGTTCACGAATAATTGATCCAAAGTACTGCAAGACGCTTCTAGATGAGCACCTAAGCGGGGCAAAAGATAACAACAGGCAGATCTGGACGGTATTGAGCCTTGTTTTGTGGCTTGAACGCCACCCTTTTTAGCCCAGGTTTAGATTTTAACCACCCAAAGCCAGGGAAACAATCTTTACGGTTGCCCCGTCCTTGAGTTTCTCGTCCGAAGACAGTCTCTTCCCATCAGTTATGGCGATTACATTGAGCTTGGACGGTAAATTTAACAATTCAATCAATTTGCCAACAGCGCTATCTCCATCGATTTCCACTGATTGAGGGCACATTCGCCCTCTGACAATACCAATAGGCTCCACAAAAATCCGCACTTTTTAACCTTTGAGTATTATGTCGGACTCAATTTCCAAATTGTAATCTACTAATGTTTTTCTTGAAGGAATACCTGTGTCGGGGTCCAGTTCCATCAATTCAAAAAATTTGGTCTTCATTTTTTCGAATTCGATGACTATGCCTTCGGGGGCTCCGTCAACCGCAGGAGTCAATAAACGACTCGAAATTTTATCGTCCTCGGCCCTAAGACCGTAACGATGATTCATGAGTCTTTGGAGATAGAAAATTCGACGGCCGGCTTTCATCATGTCGTGAATTTCCCAATTGAAACCGGCCACGGAATTAAACAAAGCTACCCACTCAGGAATTGTGATTTCACGATCAGCGAATTGACACAAGCAGGCGCTATTTTCTAAGGATCCCAATGCCATGGCCAAGACTGCGGATTCAGCTTTGTTCTCAGATGAAAGAGGATCCAATTCGTAGTCAAAGCCTATCTCAGGGTAATAACACGCTCCCATTTCCATGAATAACATAGGTGATGAAACGTGACATGCGCCTCGGTGACTTACAGCGTATGTCAAGGCAAGCCCATGACCGCCACCACGGGGATCATGCATGGGCGCTTCCAAGCCCTTGGCATGAACGTTATATTCCCTTGTTTTTGAACCTGATTTCCTGGCTGCGACCACTGACCCACCGGTAAGAAGCTCACCCAACCCTCCCCTTTTTTCGGCTATTGTCGGTAACACGTGATTGATTATGGTATTGATGTCACCCCATTCGAGTTGTAAGCCATCGCATTCTTCGACACCGATATCGCCATTTTCAAAGGCCTCTAAGGCCCATGCGATTGTAGACCCGCATGATATTGTATCCATTCCCATGTCATTGCAAATTCTTCCAGCTTTACATGTGGCCGCCAGATCCATAGACCCAATCAACGATCCGAAAGCGACGATGGTTTCATACTCAGGGCCAGGCCCTTTAGGTATCGCGAAAGGTCCTTCAGTAATTTCTACAATCCTTTTACAGGCCACACTACAAAAGTCGCAATTTGCTCTTCTCTTCAAATACTTTTCTGATAGGGTAGATCCTGTCAATGCATCGGCCATTTCCTCCCAGAAATTTGAAGTAAAATTCCTTATTGGAACGTCGCCCAAATGGACTCCTCCTTCCAGATTGGCCGCTGTTCCATTCTCTCTCATAACGCTAAGAGTGACCGACTCTTTTATGCGGCTGTTCAATTCCGAGACAAGTTTACGGCAGGCTATTGGGTCCTCAACGATAAAGTTTCTGTCCTTGGCCCTTACCACTATTGCTTTAAGACCCTTGGAACCCATTACAGCGCCTAACCCTGCCCTACCGAAAGCGCTATGTCCGTCATTGATGATACACGCGAATTTAACGAGGTTTTCTCCGGCGGGTCCGATTACAAGCGTTTTAGAAGCTTTTCCAAACTTGTGTTTTAACGCGGCGGTGGTTTTCTCTACTCCCAAACCCCATAGTTCCGGGTATGTTTCAACCTTGGCGGTACGGTCCGATATAACAAGGACCGAAGGTTTTTCAGCTTTCCCTGAAATAAGTATGCCGTCAAAACCCGCAAATTTCAATTCAGGGGCAAAGTTACCCCCACACGAGGAGTCGGCCCAGTGGCCGGTAAGTGGTGAGCAAGCCGCCGCGGAAAAACGGCTCGC